>JAZLAA010000159.1:0-2503 GCA_045612945.1 Elusimicrobiaceae bacterium | reverse complement strand
CGTCTTCAAGCGTATATGAAAAATACTTGCCACTGAACGAACTACCGGTACTCCAACCTTTTATTTTAACATCAGCAATTTGGGTTGGATCGGAAATATGACAATTATCCTCCGGGAATTCCTGGTCATGGCGTTGGATGGCGTCCAAGATGGCCCGGGCATTGGTAAGTGCTTCTGAAGCGCGAGATTTTTCTACCACCAACTCATATTGAGGCAAAGCTACTGCCGCTAAAATGCCAACGATAATGACAACTACCAACAACTCAATGAGTGTAAAACCTTTCATAGTATTCTCCTTTTAAACAGCTTATACATATTATACTGTTTTTTAGAGGTTTGGCAAGGGAAAAATCCGCATAAAGAAAACGAGCGTGGGCTCCTGACTGTGGAAGCTTATTTCTTTTTAATTTGTGCGGCTTGCGCTTGCTTTAACCTTTCTAAAAAAGCCGCCTTCACATTTAGTATATTGTGTAACGGAGCCGTTTTTAAATGGCAGATTCCAATGGCAGCAGCGTCAGCGGTGTCGTCCGGGTTGATGATTTTATCTAAATTTAAGGTAAGTTGCACCATACGCTGTACTTGTTTTTTATCCGCCGTGCCCGTACCGCAAATCATCATTTTTACACGCTTAGGGACGTAGAAGGTAATGGGTTTACCCGCCTGTTGACAGGCCAATAAAATGACCCCGCGCGTCATAACCGTATTGGCCATGGTTTGGGCGCGTTTTAAAAAATAGTTTTGCTCCATAGCCACTTGGTCCGGACGGTATTCAAGCAAGATTTTTTGCATTTGTGCGTGGACGTACTCCAAGCGCCGGGGAAGTTCTTGCCCGCTGTCCGTATGAATTAAACCACATGCTACAAGCGAAAGAACGGAACGGGCATCCCTAGTAAGAATAGCCCATCCCGTTCTGTCTAAACCGGGGTCTATGCCTAAAACGGTAACCGCCTTAGTGCTCACAAGCCCTCTTAAGCGTCTAACTTAGCGGCGATATCTTCGGCAATGTCAGAATTGTCATAGACGTTTTTGGTGTCATCGTGGTCGTCTAGTGCTTCCAACATTTTTAGGAGTGTTTCCGCGGTGTGCTCGTCCGTAATAGATACATCCGTATCGGGTAACATGGTTAAATCGGCCGATACGGGCGTAATACCTTTGGCTTCTATGGCTTTTTTGACGGTGTCCAGCTCGGCCATGTCCGGATTGGTAATCACTTCATATACATCACCCGATGTACGCACATCTTCGGCGCCGGCTTCTAAAGCCAGGTTCATCAGGTCATCTTCGGAAATATCTTCTTTTTTGACAATGACCATGCCTTTGCTTTTAAACATATAAGACACACAACCTGCCGTGCCGATAGAACCGCCGTGGCTGGTAAAAATTTTGCGGATTTCCGAGAAGGTGCGGTTTTTATTGTCCGTGGTGCACTCGACAATAATGGCAACCGAGCCGGGGCCGTACCCTTCGTAAGTAATTTCTTCGTAGGAAACACCGGGCAATTGGCCGGTACCTTTCATGATAGCGCGTTTTACGTTGTCCGAAGGCATATTGGCCGCACGGGCATCGTCAATGGCTTTGCGTAAACGCGGGTTTTGGTCCGGATTGCCGCCACTCATTTTAGCGGCGATGGTAATTTCGCGCAAGATTTTAGTAAATACTTTACCTTTTTTAGCGTCAACAAGGGCTTTTTTATGTTTAATACCAGCCCAGTGTGAATGTCCACCCATAGGAAGCTCCTTTTGGTTTATAAAATTAGTTATTTCTATTGTAGCATATTTAGCGAAAAGCAGTACAATTTGTCTGCCATGGCGGTTTACCAACGGCTAGTATAATGGCCAACTATTCTTTAAAAATAATAAAACAACTTGACAAATTAAATAAAATTAGTTATATTTTTACTATAAATTTAATTAGTGCCAACTAATGCAAACACGGTAGTTCCGTGCCCTCCCGCTAAACGGGAGGGATTTTTTATCTATACGATTGTTAGTGGCCGGATACTATTTGTTAATTAACGAAAGGGCTTCCTGGCGCGTAGTGATTTTACCGTCCCACTGGGCTTGGCGGATTTTTTTAAGAAGGGAGGAAATGTTTCGGCCATACACACCCAGCTCTTTTAAATCCTGACCGCGCACCACACTGGGACACAATGCCTGGGAAGCCAGCTGTGGAAGCACCGCCCGGAGCACCCGGATTTGAAAATCCGTCAGCGGAGTAAGCGGGCTTAGGCGTTCTTGCTCCACTTGCCAGGCTCCTTTTACGGCCTGTGATAGTTCTTTGGATACGTGTAAACTACGCAGAAAATTTTCGCCGCTATCCCCCAGCAAGCAGGTCAACACCCCCACCCGTTCTTCTGCATTGCTAACCCGCAGCAAACTATCCTGCCACGCAAGGCCGGGCCAGGCAAATTTGAGCAAATCGTACTTAGCGAGCAAATCAAAAATAGATTTTACTTTTTCTTCAGACAGGATTTTCAAAAATTCCCGGCTAAAGCGCTCGCGCG
>JAZLAA010000158.1:0-16641 GCA_045612945.1 Elusimicrobiaceae bacterium | reverse complement strand
GCCCATGATTGCGGATTTAACTTCCGGCAAATATGGTAGCCATCCCAGCAACTTGGGGGGCATTTTAGCCAAAGATATTGCCAAATACGCCAGTTGCCCCAGCTTTATTGCCAACCCGGTGGTCATTGATGAAATGCAACCCCTGGCGCGTTACTCCGGTATGCCGGAGAATCCGCGCATTTCCATTTTCCACGCGCTTAGCCAAAAACGTGTGGCGCGTTTGATTGCCGGTAAACTGGGTAAACCTTACGAAAAAGTAAACTGCATTGTATGCCACGGCGGGGGAGGGGTTTCCGTCGGCGCGCACCGGCAGGGTAAAGTAATAGACGTCACTAACGGCTTTGAGGGGGACGGGCCCATGACCCCACAGCGAAGCGGCTCTACCCCCGGCTCTGAATTGGTGAGGATGTGTTTTTCTGGCCAATATACCGAGCGTGACATCCGCCTTAAACTGCGCGGTAAAGGGGGGGTGGCGGCTTATACGGGCACATCGGACGTGAAAGAATTGGAAGAATTTATTACAACAGGCAAAAAGCGCCCGGGCAGTTTAATTACCTGCACGCGTGCCGAAGCCAAGTTGGCGCGTGATGCGATGGTGTACCAAATGAGTAAGGCTATTGGTGAAATGGCCGCTGTGCTGGAAGGAAAAGTAGATTTTATTGCGCTTACGGGTGGCCTGATGCACAGTGCCTACATCCCGCAGGATATAAGCCGCTACGTGGGCTGGATGGCCCCGGTGTATGTGTTTCCGGGTAGCGAAGAAAAAGATGCTCTGCGCGAAGCGGCCCGCCGCGCCCTAGAGAAGCCGGAAATTGTAAAACAATACAACTAGATTTGAAATTATACAACAAGGAGATTCATTATGAAGTTTAGCAGTTTTGCAGATTTAATCAACCAAGTGAAAGGAAAAACCAACCGAGTGGTTGTGCCGGGGGCAAATAATAAAGAAGCCCTTACCGCTATTAAAATGGCTGACGAAAATGGGCTTATTTCGCACGGAATTTTGATCGGCCCCTTGGCTGCCGTAAAAACTATGGTAGCGCAAGTAGGGCTTAACGAAAACAAATTTGAATTTATTGATTGCGAAGATGTGCCCACCATGTGCAAATTGGCCGTGGACCAGATTTTAGCCGGTAAGGGGGATTTCTTAATTAAAGGGCTCGTAGATACTAAGTACTACATGAAAGCTATTTTAAATAAAGAGGCCCACCTCGTTCCGGAAGGGGCACTACTCTCGCACTTTGTGCTGTTTAGCACGCCCAAATACAAAAAACCGTTTGCGGTTACGGACTCGGCGGTTGTAATTGCCCCCACCTTAGAGCAAAAGGTAAAAATTATCCAAAACGCGGTGAACACTATGCACAAACTGGGCTTGGAAACCCCTAAAGTAGCCTGCGTGTGCCCGGTGGAAAAGGTGAACGAAAAAATCCCCAGCACGGTAGATGCCGCTGCGTTAGAGCAACTTAACAAAGAGGGCAAAATTACCGGCTGTGTAGTAGAAGGACCGTATGATTTCTATATTTCTATGTCGCCCGAGCGCGCGGCTGAAAAAGGTATTTCGGGTAAACAAGTGGCCGGGGATGCCGATATTTTAATGTTGCCGGATTTGGATGCTGCCAACCCGCTGTACAAAGCCCTTGCGTTTTTTGGGGCGGATATGGAGGCGGCGGCCGTTTTGGTAGGACCCAAGATCCCCGTTATTTTACCTTCGCGCGCGGATGACCCCAAGGTAAAATTAAACGCAATTGCGTTGTGCTCTTTCTTAAAAAACTAAATTGCCCGGGCGGGAATTTCCCGCCCGTTTTTAAGTTTTACAAAAGGTAGCGTGTATGAAAGGCAAAATTGTTCATTTTTTACAACAGCATTACTTGCGTTATCACGATATTATTTTTTACCTCTTTGTGTTGTGCGTCATAGGGGCGTGTACCTATGTAGCCTTGCAAGTAACCCAAAACCGCCACCAGCAAGAGCAGGAAATCTTGCAACATCAGCGCGATATTCCCGTTGCGCACTACACCATTAAAGAAAAGCCCATCTATGTAGCCTTGCAGGAGGCCGGTTTGCCGCGCCAGCAAGTGGTGCAAATAGTGGAAAAACTTTCCAGTGTGGTCAACACCCGCCGCTTACAGGCGCAGGATAGTTATGCTTTATCGGTAGAGAACGGAGAATTTTTACTTCTTTTGCTTACGCAAGGCTTTAAGCACTATTATGTGGCCCGGGTGGAGGATTCCCTGGTGGCCGGGGTAAGCGAAGTGGAGCTGAAAACCCGCATCCAAACTGCGGCGGGGGTGATCCATAATTCGCTTTTTCAAACGATGTTAGCGGATGGCTTGCAAGTGCCGCTTATTTTAGATTTTACAGATGCGTTTTCGTGGACGATAGATTTTAATACCGATACCCGTAACGGGGATGAATACACTGCCCTGTGGGAAGAAAAATATGCCGCCTCCGGTGAGATTGTTAGCCAAGATTTGCTGGCCGCTTCGTACAAAAACGTGTATGAAAAAAAGCCCACCTATGCCCTGTATTTTGAAGGAGATTTTTATGACGAAACCGGCAAAGTGAGCCGTAAAATGTTTTTGAAATCTCCAATTAGCTTTCGCGGGTATCGGATTTCGTCGCGTTTTAATCCATCTCGGTTGCACCCTATTTTAAAAATCCGCCGCCCGCACTTAGGCATTGATTTTGCTGCTCCCGTAGGTACACCCGTGCAAGCAGTGGCAGATGGCACGGTAAAATTTGCCGGCTGGAAGGGCGGATTTGGTAACTTCGTGGAAATCCGCCATGCCAACCACTACACCACCATGTACGGGCACTTAAAAAGTTTTGGCAAAGGTATTAAAGTGGGGGCCAAAGTAAAGCAAGGGGCTACGGTGGGTTACATTGGCAGCACTGGGCTTTCCACTGGGCCGCATTTGGATTTTCGTATCAAAGAAGGTGAAAAGTTTTTGGATTTTCTAAAAATGAAAAACCGCAGTTCTGCCGTGCGTGACATTCCGGCACAGCAGCGGGCGGATTTTGAAGACTTAAAAAACTTATATTTGCAAGAATTGGCACGTGCCAAGCAGGCGGATGATATAGATTCTTCTGCCGGGGAGAAAACCCATGAGTAAACCCAAAAAAATAGCTTTAACCGGTGGCCCCAACAGTGGTAAAACCACCGCGTTAACGGTACTGAAAGAAACCTTTGGCCCGCGAGTAGAGTTGGTGCGTGAAGCTGCCACCATGATTTTTAGCGGCGGGTTCCCGCGGCAAGACAACAGCGTGGCCCATATTGAAGCCGCACAAAAAATTATTTTTGTAGCCACGCGCGAAATGGAAGCCCTGGCCGAAGAATATTCCCACGCACAGCTTATCGTGTGTGATCGCGGCACCGTGGACGCCGCTGTGTATTGGCCCAAAGGGGTGGACGATTTCTTTCGCACGATGAACACGTCGTTAGACAAAGAGTTGGCACGTTATGATGCGGTGTTGCACCTCTCGCCTCCTACCAACCCGGCGTTTTACCAATCTACCCACGTGCGTACGGAAAGTTTGCACCAAGCGTTTGAAATTGACGAAAAGATTATGCAAATTTGGGCCCAGCATCCCAACCGCTTTATCATAGAAGGCAAAGAGCATTTCTTGGAGAAAGCGGAACTGATTAAAAATTTTGTAGAAAAATTCTTAGAGGATAAACTATGAAAAAAATCGTTTTAACCGGTGGCCCCAGTGGCGGTAAAACCACGGCCTTAAGTATTCTAAAAGAAACCTTCGGCAAGAAAATTGCCCTCGTGCAAGAAGCGGCTACGCTTATTTACAGTGGCGGTTTCCCGCGTACGGATAATTCCCCGGTGCACATTGTGCATGCGCAAAGGATTATTTATTACACCGTTACCCAATTAGAGGAGCTGGCACAAAAAACCTCGGATGCTAGCGTGATGGTGTGCGATCGGGGAACCATCGACGGGGCCGTATATTGGCCGTATGGGCCGGAAGATTTTTTTAAGAATATGCATTCGTCTTTGGAGGCTGAGTTGGCGCGCTATGATGCGGTTATCCACCTTTCCCCGCCGCCGCAGAAAGATTATTACCAAGCCACCAACGTGCGCACGGAAAATTTGCAACAAGCGTTTGAAATTGACGACAAAATTTTAAACATTTGGGCCCAGCACCCTAACCGCTTGGTAGTCCCGCGCGAAAAACACTACTTTGAAAAAGCAGAAATTATTAAAAACTTTGTAGAAAATTTATTAGAAAAATAGGAGCATTGACATATGATTTGGAACCCTTTTAAGAAAAAAGAACAGGCAACCCCTGCCACGCCACCTACTTCTATTGCCGACAAGCTGGAAAAAGAGCTAGATGCTTTGCCGGATATGTTTAAAAGCAAACTTAAAGACCCGGCGGTCAAAAAACGGTTTTTGGATATTGCCAAACGTATGGAAGCCGATGGCGTAAATTTTAAGAGCATCCGCCAAATGAAAAAATGGATGAAAGACCACGAAGCCGAACTGCGTAACGAAGGAGGCCAAGCCCCCGCTCACGTGGAAACGGTGGTGCACGAGGGACCCAAGATTGGTCGTAACGATCCGTGCCCCTGTGGTTCTGGCAAGAAATACAAAAAATGCTGTGGGATTTCTGCCTAATTTAGCGCATTTCGTTGTTGCAAACCACCTTACGTACTTGCAACGCGTGCGCGTTGGCCTGCGGGCGGGGAAATAACTCCGCGCTCTAACAGTTTCCAAATTTGAGCCCCTGGATTACTTCAGGGGCTTGTTGTTTGTCCACCACTGATAGCGTGAATTTTAGTCGGTTTAGGCGCAACCAGGGCACACTTTATGCTAATTATTACGGAATTTTACCTTTAAGTTTGTCGGTAAATATTAAAAGCCCTATATTTCACATAGGCCCTAATCACCAAATCCATTGGGACGAATAGCCCTGTTTATTTTTGTATTTTTAATCTAATCTATAAATAGAAGCAAAGAAGCCAAATAAAAATGAAGGTAAAAAGGAAGGTAAAAATGAATAGACGAATAGTAATAGTAAGTTTAGTAGCTGCGTTGTTGAGCCCGGCTACTAACGGATTTGCACAATTTCAACTCGTGGCTAAATCTGCCAGAAATTTAGCCAATTTGGAACGTGCAGTAGCTCAGGCCTCTATAAAACCGACCTGGTTGAATAGAACACTAGGACGTGCCCCCGGCATTGGACGCCCGGTTGTGACCGATTTGCCAGCGGGGATTGTTCCCGGTAATGCAATAGCGCTGCAATATGTAGCAATGCCACAGACCGTTACTCTCGTTAATAAAAGTTACATTACTTATTTGAACGATTTCTATAATAGCACTGTACGTTCCAAAGAATATCCTACCCCAGCGCACTTCGCTAGATTGGCAGTGCATGAATGGATTGAGCCGGCTATTTACACTGGATACCACAGAGATCCTATTACTGGGGAGATTGTAATGGAGGGAAATAGAACCGTTTCTAATGTGCTCTATACACAACAAGAGAAATTGGCCCAAGATTTGAATGCATTTTATAATGGTAAAGCAGACATACTTGTTGGGCCTGACGGCCGGGCAGTAAAATTGTACGCCTTGCCTGCAGATGGTATTTTATATATGCCGGAAGAATGCTCGACTCCGCTCGTATTAAATGCCAGTGATTATTTTGTGATTTATGATGTAGTTGCCAAAACTGGTAAAATTGCCGAAAATAAACCTGAGGTGTATAACTCGTTCAAATCTCCTTTTGAATCGGGAGAGAAAATTTACGGAGAATTTGAATTTTACGAAGTAGAACCCGGTGTTGAAAGTTGGCGTCCCAAAAATCTTCTGCAGTATTACAAATGGAACCACGAGTCTAAGCGTAATAATGAATTGCGCCTAAAGAAATGGGAAGAAAGAGGGTACCCTAATCAGTTCGCTTCAGAGTACGAGTTAGGTGAAGCGTTATACCAGTGTTATGGCAATGATGTTCCCGGTGTACTTCAGCCCCATGTTGGTTGGCATATGGTGTATGAATTGCCCAAACCTATTGTGTTAACACAGCATGAAACGGGAATTATAGAATTAAATCCGGAGGAGTATGTGGTAATTTATCGGTTCGGCATATATGGTGGAGGGAACGGCGGGAAAATAGTAAAACGCCAAGAAATTGAAAATCCGCAACTTTTCAGGTTTCGAAGATAGGCAACAACAATCCCCCGCTCTTGTGGGCGGGGGATTGTTGTGTCTGAAAACCCCGCGCTAGGCGTGGGGCTGCGTAGAGCTTTGGGCGATGAACAGGTTGTTGTGGTAAATCATAAAGTCATCCTGAACTTGATTCAGGATCTTCGACGCATGTGGTGGTTGTTGCCGTTTGGAAAGACAAGCGTTGAAGATCCCAAGACCCCGTATTAAAACATTACGGGGCGGGGCCAAAGGTAATGCCCCGGTTCAGGATGACTTCTATTTTTTCCAATTTAACTGCTCCCGGAGAACCCTATGCAAAAACGGCTGTTAGCAGGATGCCTTTGACACTGTCACCCTACACACAGCCGTAGTTTGCCGGTTCTGCCATAGCAGAACAGCAAACATTAGGTACAAAACAAATGGGTAATTAGTCCATTCGTCCTGTACCTGTAAGCGGCTGCTTTTGGAGTGTCAAAGGGCCCTGCTGGGCACATCCGTATTCTACATACGGTTCCAAAAACAGTTCAAATTGTACCTATAGTATAATAAAAAAATCTCCCAGCAACAAGGGCCGGGCACTATAAACTTGCCATCCCCGGGGGTCTCTGTCGGGGATCTCCACCGCTATCTTGTGTAACGGGTTAATCCCAATTCGGACGCAATTTTTTAATGGCTTTTTTGACTTCGGGTTTAAGTTTGGGGTCTATTAAATCTACAAACAGTTTGCCGTCTAAGTGGTCCACTTCGTGCTGGAATGCTTTGGCCAGCAGGCCGCGCGCGCGTTTAACTTGCTCCACGCCGTTTTCATCCGTGTAGCGTACGGTAATATCCGTGGCGCGTTTGACGTCGGCCCACAAGCCGGGCAGCGACAAACACCCCTCCTCTTCCAGTTTTTCGCCACGTTTGGCTAAAATCACCGGGTTAATCAAAACATAGCGGGTAGGCGGGGCTTTTTCATCCTCAGGGTTAGGCAGTAAAATAACAGCCAACCGGTACGTAAGCCCAATTTGGTTGGCCGCCAACCCCACCCCGCGCACGGCCAAGCAGGTTTCTTCCATGTCGGCCAGCAGTTTCGGGAGCAAGGGGGCAATTTCCGTATAAACAACGGGTTTTAGTTTCTGGCGTAAAACAGACTCGCCGTATTTAGTAATGCGTAACACTGCCATAGTGGTATTGTACAAAATTAAGAGTTTTATTATCAGCTTAAAAAAGTTAAAATATAACTAATGACGGACAGCGAATTACAGCAAATTTTTACCCAATTTTCAGCCGGCAGGGAACCTTCGGCGCAGGATTTCAACGCCAGCCGTATGTTTACCTTGCTGGAGGAGCCGTTTTGCATTTGGTGCACATTTCACGCCCCGCAAGAAGAAGCGGTGCCGGAGTCGAACCGATACGAAAACCTCAAAATACGCACGGACCGTTCTTCCCGCGATGAATGGATTAAACAGGCCTTCCCGTCGGTTTATTTTGTAGAAGCTCATAGTGATACGGAACGCTTTCAAGGTACGCTGGCCGCCATGGCCCGCGGCGAAAGCGCTATCGCTAACGCCGCGTTGTGGAACTTGCCGCAAAATGTGTATGGCAGTGTAAATTTGCTCGTGCGCAGTGACGAAGCCCCCAGCCGTTTTGGGCAGTATCATTACCGTATTTTTCAGTTTAAGCGCGCGCATGATTTAAAAGAGCACTACGCGTTGCAGGTTTCTTTGCTCAACCAAATTTTAGGCCAATTGCAGGGGTTTACGCCAGCCAAAGCGCGGGTATTTTTAAAAGGGCGTACGGTAGATGTATTGCAGGCCAATCACGAAGATCGCCTCAATAGCGAACTGGCTTTTTGGCGCAACATCAAAGACGGCCTGGCCAAGCCCGAAGCCCACAAACCGCCCAAAGCGGCCGCATCTCCGTGGCGGGTGTATGCAAATAAGCTTATGGCGCAAAGTAAAGACCTGGTTATGTTGCCTCACTTAAGTACCGAAATGCGCCAATGCCTTAAAATTAACGGCTTGTTTACTACTGACGATGTAGCCCGCGCACCGCTTACCCAACTGCAGGAAATTTTGGAAGAACCCTACGCTACCGAAACCTATTATAACGCCCGGGCGTACCTACATAACAAGCCCATTTTGCGCAAAGCCGGGTGTTTCCCGCCACCGGTTAAAAAATATAATTTGTATTTTGATTTTGAAGCTACGGAAACGTTTACTAAAGACAACAAATCGTTTGTGTATTTAATTGGTATTTGGGATAAAGAGCAAGACAAATACGTCAGTTTTATTGCCAAAACACCCGAAGAAGAAATTGGTATTTTTGAACAATTTTACCAGTATGTAAAAGATATTGAGCACACCGCCCTATATCACTGGACGGAGTATGAAGTGCGTAAAATGCGTAAGCTGGCTGCCAGCCACCCCGAATATGCGTCCCATTTAAGCCAATTGTGCGATTTATGTTACGATTTAAAGGTATCCGTCAATGATGCCTTTTATTTACCGGCACCCAGTTTTTCATTAAAAGCGGCAGCCCCGGTATTTGGGTTTAACTGGCGCCAAGATGACTGCGGGGCCATGGACAGTATGGTTTATTTTACCAACTGGCTTAAAACCGGCGACGACAATTTGCTGCGCAAAATCCTCATGTATAACGAAGATGATTGTAAAGCCATGCTGGTGCTGGAAGAGGCCCTCAAGCAGGCCGAGGTGCTAGACCCGGCCGGCCTGTAGCTTGCACCGCGCGGACGCAGTTGCTATAATAAACAAAAAGGGTAAATTATGCCAATTAGCATTGTAAAACAATACAGCGTTTTTTTGCTTAATGAACCGGGAGCTTTGAAAAACTTTGCTGAGCTCTTTGTGCGTGAAGGGGTGGATATTATCGCTATGGCGCAAGATGTGCGTTACGATGCGGCGGTAGTACGTTTGGCTGTACAGCAAGATAAGGGGATTAGCCACGCACTGACGAAGGCCGGTTTTACCAGTGTGAAAACCGACGCCATCTGCCTGGATATGCCTAACCGTATTGGTATTTTGCGTGATATTGGCACGGTACTTTCTAACCACGATATTAACATTACTACCATTTACGGGGCTTCCGGTGTAGAAGGGAATACACGCTGGATTGTAGTGGTGAACGATATTACCAAAGCCCTTAATGCGTTAGAATCTAGCGGATTATTTGCATAAGTGTAGCTTTGACGTCTACAACAAAACCCCCGGTTTAAACCGGGGGTTTTGCTTAGGGGGTGTAATAAATTATGACTCGCTCACAAAGCGGCCTTTATGGTCATACTTGATCCAGTAATTATCCGGATACAAGACGGTAAGGTACCCTTTTTCCGGGCCTTTGATACCTTGGTTGTGGATTACTTTCACCTGGTCCGGCATTACAAACACCATGGCTCCATTGTCGCGGTACATGGTCATATCTTCCATGCTGGTACCCAAGAGTTTGCCGGCAGATTCGTAGTAACGGCCGGGACTCATGGAATTAAGCAGGCGTACCAAGTCCGAACAGGACATATTGCGGATTTCGCAAATATAGGTGGGGCGTTTTACCGGGCCTGATTTTAAAGAATCGGCCACTTTGGCCAGTTTGTCGCGGTAGGTGTAGCCCAATATCCCCAGCAGCAGTACCAAGAGAAAAAACTTTTTCATATTACTAACCCCTTCGTAAAAAAATTTTAGCCGGGCTGGTAGCTCCCTTCACAAGCGCAAGCTGAGCAGGCAATACTCCTAATTTTTGTGCTAATAATACTCGCACTGCCTCGTTTGCACGGCCTTCTTGTGCCGGTGCTTTTACCCATACCTCGAAAGTGTCGTGCCCTTTTTGTTCCAGCCGGTTTTTCTTTTCACCGGCGTGTACCTTTACCTTGAGGTATTGCTCCATAATCTTAATTATACATAAATAAAATTAAAATACAAGACACAATTGCACCGGGAAACGGTCCTTGCCCTTAAAAAAGAAGATTCTCCAGCTATTTTGGCAAAAGTTTTGTATAATATACACAGGTAATTATGCGCTAAACGCATAACACCCAAACGCAAGAAACAAAAAGTATATGAGAACTTACGAAAGCGTAATTATTGTAAAACCCCAACTTTCCGATACGGAAGTGGGCAAATTTGTAACCCTGGTGAAAGACTTGGTTACAAAGAACGGCGGGGAAGTAACCAGCGAAGAAAAACTGGGCAGACGCAAGTTTACCCACGAAGTAAACCACGTTCGCGATGGTTTCTACCTCTACCTTAAGTTTAAAGCAGAACCTACGTTTGTGAAAACGTTGGAAAATACGCTTAAACTTAATACGGATGTGCTTCGTTCCATGACGATGCTTGCTCTGGAAATTAAAGCGAAGCCCACCCTTAGCAAATAGGTCTAGTATGCCAGCACAAATCAGACTACCGGAACAAAACTTGGTGCTTCTAGTCGGGCGTTTAACACGTGACCCTAATGTGGCGTTTACGCAAAAGGGCCAGGCAGTGTGCCGCTGTGATATTGCGGTCAACCGCAGATATTTGGATAAAACCACTAACGAATGGAAGGACGACGTTGTTTTTGTGCCCGTTGTAATTTGGGGTGCGGCAGCCGAACGGTGTAAAGACCGGGTGAAAAAGGGCACTCCCATTAGCGTGGAAGGGCGCCTCACCGCTAGCGAATACACCGATAAAACGACTGGCCAGTCCCGCAAAACATTGCAGGTAACGGCCAACAGAGTCCAAATCTTAGAATTTGGAGCAGCAGGTGCTGCCAGCTATGGCGACGACGCAGCCCCCGCTGTAAAGGATGACATCCCCACCACTGACGTGACGGATGATGATGTCCCTTTCTAAACTAACCAAGAGAGAATATCATGGCTGAAGAAATCAATGAAACACAAGCCCCGGCCGCGCAAGCCACTACCGCTTCCGCTGCCACGCCTGCCCGCCCGGAACGCCCGGCGCGTGCATTTGGCAAACGGCGCTTTGAAAGCAGAAGAAAAGTCTGCAAACTTTGCGCTGAAAAAATGGATACCATGGACTATAAAAACTTTCAATTTGTAAAGTCCTTTACCATGGAAAGCGGCAAAATTTTATCCCGCCGCATTACCGGCACGTGCGCTAAGCACCAACGCCAAATTACCCGCGCTATTAAGCGCGACCGCAATTTGGCTATCTTGCCCTATTCGTTACCTAAGAAATAAGCGAGGTTTCTATGAAAGTTATTTTGAAACAAAACGTGAAAAACTTAGGCATGGTGGGTAGCGTAGTGGACGTAAAACCCGGCTATGCGCGCAATTTTTTGGTGCCGCACCGCTTAGCGGAAATTGCTACCGAAGGGGCCATTAAAAACTGGCAATTGGGCGCCGAACGCCGCCAAAAACGCATTGAGGCCGAACTGGCCGAAGCGCGTGCTTTGGCTGAAAAGCTGACCGGCATTGTTTTGCCGTTTACCAAAACGGTGAATGCTGACGGCGTGGTGTTTGGTTCCGTCAATAAGGCCGACATTTACAAAGCCTTAGTCGAAAAAGGCCACAAACTGGGCAAAGACGCAATTGAGCTCAATATGCCCATTAAAGCTTTGGGTGAAACGGAAGTAAGCATTTACTTAAAACCCACGGTGTTTGCCAAAATTAAAGTGCAAATCAACCCGCTGACCACGGTAGAAGAAAAAATTGCGGATGCCAAACCGGCCGAAGCTACTACCGAAGAAGCCAAATAATTACGGATAAAACTTGCGTTTTAAAGGCCCGCCCCCTGTTTATGCAGGGGGCGGGTTGTTGTAGAACATATAAATCCATTACTGATATACTGCGTAATTGATTTTGCCGGGAGTGGGCGGCGGGGGAATGTGAGCGCGCTGACGTTGTTGGTCCTGGCGGATTTTGGCTTTAATCATACGGCGTACTTCTTTACTAATAAAAGAGGATTCCCCGCGGTTTAAATAAATGGTGTATTCCTGTAAAGAAATAAGAGGCATACCGATTGGGTGTTCGGAAGAAATAATTTCAATATCCGCTGGCACGCTACGTTTGGCAAACAGTGCTCCCTCTTGGCAAGAAGCGGTACGTACGCGGATAGCACCATGGGTCTGTTTAAACATATTTTTACACCAATTTAAAATCCAGGTTTTCATAATTCCTCCTTGCAACTTCCTTATTTATAGATTAGCGTTTTATGTGTTAAAAACCCAGGGTCCTAGGTCCCGGCAGTACGCTTAAAAGGGCCCGGCCCACGGGCGTGCGGCGGCCTATTAGGTTTTGGGCCTTTAGGCCCAGGAAAACACTTCTACATCTGTGCTGAATTGCTATAATAAGGTAGATATGTCTATTTTTTCTAAATTATTTAAATTGTTTTTGGCGGTAGTATTTTTACCGTTGCTACCCATGCTACTCCTTCTGGGATATTACCAGTGGCACTTAAAAGACAATATTTTAGAAACTCACGTTAATTTGGCAGAAATGGTGGCCGCTTCTATGAGCCAGTACATAGAGGATGTTTCGTGGCGTATGGCGTTTGCCCCGCAACTCACGGCTACGCTAAGCCAAGGCAAAGATCCGCGCCCCTTGCTAAATGAAGAACTGGCATCTAACCCGGATTTTTTAATGCTGGCTGTGATTTCTAAGGAAGGTGCGGAAAAATACCGTGTAGGGGATACACGCTGGCTCAAGCAAATTCCCCAACTGGACTTAAAAGACGATCCGGCCCTTTTGCAACCGGTACAAACGCCACAGCTGTCTGTAAGCAGTTTTGATGTGGTGCAAGGTTTGCCGGTAAGCGAATTTTTGTATCCACTCTCTAACGGGGATTATTTGTATGGCGTGCTTAGTTTTTTTAGTTTTTTGGCTCGCGTGCAAGAGCAGCGTATTGGCCAAACCGGGCATATTTATGTGATAGATGCCCAAGGCCAAGTATATGACGATTTGAAAACGGCCCCCGCCTTTAACCCCGACGAACTGGCCCGGGCGTTTTCGTCGTCCTCACCGCTTATTAAGCAACTGGCGGCTGCGCAAACCAATTATGTGGGTGCGTTTGCCCCGGCCCCGGTGTTGGGAGCATACGTGGCGGTACTGCAAGAGAAGGCCGAAGCGTACCGCAGTATCTACCACACCAACATCATTTTGGCGTTGTTTTTACTGACGATTGCCACCCTGGCCTATTTTGGGGCCCTTACGTTTGCGGAGCGGTTAGGCGAACCCATTGCCGCCTTGTCCCAGGCCGCCAAAGCGGTCAGCCAAGGCCATTTGGAACATCGTATTGCGCAAGATATCGGCTGGGGAGAATTTAAAGAGCTTATTGGGGCATTCAACCAAATGACGGCCGATTTAAAAGACTACCAAACGTTGCGTTTACAAGCGCAAGTTAGTGAAATGAAAGAGCAGGTGTTTCGCGCTGTAGCGCACGATTTACGCGCCCCTTTAATGGGCCTGCAAGGATACATTTATATTTTACAACATGGGGGTGTGTCGCAAGAAGAAAAACAAAAATACCTGCACCTTATGCACGAGGCCGCCCAAAATTTATCTGCTTTGTTAGAAGATGTGCTGGATGTTTCCCGCTTGGAAGCCGGTATGACGAACCTCCGCCTGGAAACCGTGTCGTTACCCACCCTGGTAGACGAGGTGCTGGAAACTTTGCGCCCTACCGCTGACCAAAAACAACTGGCACTTAGTGCCCGGTTGGACGTTCAAACCATACATGTGGATAGCAAACTTTTTAAACGGGTACTGATGAATTTGGTATCTAATGCCATTAAATTTACGGAAAAAGGGTATGTAAAAGTGCTCGCACAGCAGGACGAAAAATCATATACTATTAAGGTGGAAGACAGTGGGATTGGCCTTACCCCGCAGGAAATTAAGGGGCTGTTTCAAAAGTACCACCAAGTCCATGTGCAGAAACCCGGCTACGGCTTAGGGTTGTTTATTAGCCGCCAGTTGGTGCAAGCTCATGGCGCTACGCTGGATGTTACTTCCACCCCCGGGGCGGGTAGCACCTTTATAATTCGCTTACCCAAGGAGCGTGCATGATTGTATTTTGGCGGTTGTTTTTGGCATTGTTTTTAACAGATTTTGTTTTCTTTCATAAAACGTTACACCGTTTGCAACAAGAAAGCCATTTAAAAGCTATGGCACTACGTAGTACGGCATTTACGGTGCTGGCAGTAGCTTTGTGCTGGAACTACCTTACCATGGGCTGGCCCTTCTTGGAAGAAGTTACGTTGCCGGGCTGGTTATGCATTATTTTGTTTGCGCTGTTTCACGGTTATACGGATTACTATTTCCAATTTGGTGGCAAAGTAAAATACGGCTATACGTTGAGCTTTTTTGTTAAAAACTTTGTCAATGTGTTGTTTTTGGTGTTGATGGCTCCGTTTGAAACGTTATACCAAACCGGTAACTTTTTTGCTGAACCGTGGGTGGTGTTTTTGGTAGGACTTTTGTTGGCCACACGCGTAGTAGGGTGGTTTGTCTTTTCCATTGAGCAGGACTTGTACGGGCGCGATTATCCATCTACAGATGAACAGTGGATGTTGGCGCTGATGCGGGCCATTTTCTTTTTTATTATGCTTTTGCCCGGGTTGCGCTGGGCCGTGATGCTGGTAGTATGGCTGGGGGTTTGTTTGTATGCGCGCAGTATCCGCTTGTTAGATGTGCCGCGTTGGGCCTTTTGGCTATGTGTAACGGGAGCCGTACTGGTAGGATTTTTAGTACGTTTGCGGTTTTATTTGGTAGGCTAGTATGCTACTTAAAGATGTAAAATTTGCCTGTTTAGATACTGAAACCACCGGGCTGGACCCTAAAGCCGGGGGTAAAATTTGCGAAGTAGCGGTAAGTATTTCGCAAAACGGTCACCCGGTGGAAGAATTTACCACGCTTATTAACCCGGCTATGCCCATGCATCCGGATGTAATTGCTATCCACGGTATTACCGACGAAATGGTCCAAACCGCCCCATTGTTTGAGCAGGTGCTTCCGCGTTTGTTGGATATGCTGGAGGGCTGTGTGCTGGTGGCCCATAATGCCGATTTTGACCTTAGTTTTTTACGCGAAGAATGTGAACAATGTGGCCTGCGCTGGCCGGAACTACCGGTAATTGATACCTTAAAACTGGCGCGCAAAAGTGGTCGGTTTGAAAAAAATCGCCTTGGTTTTATTGCCGAAAAATTAGGCATTAGTGCTCAAGGTTGGCACCGGGCCATGGCCGATACCAAAATGGCCGAACAGATTTTGTATTATTTTTTGCAAGAACTGGCTAAACAAGGGGTTTCCACCCTAGAACAATTGACCGAGTTTCAACACAAACGCTGGAACACCTTGGCCGGTACGCATAAGGAGAATGTGTATGAATAAAGTAGTTTTGTTAATCCGTGACGGTTGGGGGGATGCCGCCGCTGGGCCGTACAATGCTGTAACCAACGCCCAAACCCCCAATATGGATAAGTATTTAAGCACCTATCCCCATACCCAAATAGAAGCCTCCGGCGAACAAGTCGGTCTGCCGGCGGGGTATATGGGTTCTTCCGAAGTGGGGCACCTTAACATGGGGGCCGGACGCATTGTCATCCAAGAATTAAAACGCCTCAAAGATACGATTGAGGACGGCTCTTTATTTACCTCTAAACCGTTTGCCGCGTGTGTAAAGAATTGTTTGGAAAATAACAAACCGCTACACGTAATGGGCCTGGTGCAAGATGAAGGCGTACACGCCCATCAAGACCATTTGCACGCCATTTTAAAATTTGCGGCTGAACAGGGCATTAAGCAAGTGTATATCCACTTCTTTGCCGACGGGCGCGATACGCCCCCGCAAAGTGCGGTGGGTTTTATCCGCACGCTGGAAGAAAAAATTAAAGAATACGGCGTGGGGCAAATTGCCACTATTCAGGGGCGCTACTACGTCATGGACCGCGGCGAAGATTGGAATTTGACCGATAAGGCCTACAACCTAATTGTGCGCGCCCAGGGCTTGCACGGCACCACGGCCGAGGAAGTGGTAACTACCGATTATAAAACAATGAAAACGCCCGACGGCGGCCCCATGGTAGATGAGTACATTCCGCCTACGGTGCTGGGGGATTATAAAGGGATGGAAGCAAATTCATCCGTGGTGTTTTTTAACTTCCGCCAAGACCGTGCTATCCAACTTACCCGCGCTTTTATTGATGATGACTATCCGGGCAAGAACCGTGGTCCGCGCGTGCCGTGCGTGTATTGCGGGCTGACCAAATACTACGATGCGTTCCCCTACAATGCTTTGCCGTCTATGACTGACGGCGGCGGGATGAATAACCTGTTGGGTGAGGTGATTTCCAAAGCGGGGCTTAAGCAGCTTCGCCTGGCCGAAACGCAAAAATTCAAACACGTTACGTCTTTCTTTAACGGCAAACTCATTAAACCCTACGTTGGCGAAGACCGCATTGAGATTAAAGGACGTTTTGACCCAGCTACCTTTGCTGATCACCCGGAAATGGAAGCTTACTTTGTCAAAGACGAAGCGCTTAAACA
>JAZLAA010000157.1:0-3473 GCA_045612945.1 Elusimicrobiaceae bacterium | reverse complement strand
CGTGCTCGGTAGATCTTCCACCGTACAAAACGATTACTTTAGTAAGCGCCATTAGCGGTTCTCCCGGAAAATGGACCACTTCATACGGCCAATAAAACTATCTGTTTTTTCCAAGAAATCCTCGCCGTCAAACAGGTCAATTTGCGCGGAGGGCTCTGCCACTTTTATTTCCGGCAAATCTTCTTCACTTTTTATGGCAGTGGGGGTTTTAACAGAAATCATTTCCCATTCTTCTTCCGGGGTCGAAGACACCGGCAATGTACGCCCCAACGAGTGTAGCACCGGGGCTTGCTGACGGCGCAGGGTAGAGATTTTTATTTTAGGCGCAACGGGAGCCGTGGATTCTGCTGCGGCCTGGCGGGCGTTTTCTTTACGGGCATGCTGTTGTACCAAACGGGCGGCCAACAGCGCGGCACTTTGGCTACGGAGCTGTTCGTTTTGCTCAGCCAGTTTGTGAGCTTGGCCTTCCAGTTCGTCCGTACGTTGTTGCCAATGAGCTTTCTCGCTGGCCAACTGTTGGTTATTTTGGACGAGGGTCTTCTTTTCGCCGTCTAGCTGAGCAACTTGGGTGGAAAGTGTTTGTTTTTCTTCTTCCAAGGTTTGCGCCTGCTGTGAGAATTGCTGGGCTTGTAAAGAAAGCTGCCGGTTTTGGCTGTCCAACTCAGAGATCCGCTGGTTAAGGGTCGTTTTATCCTGTTCCAGGGCTGAGGTATGACGCGCCAGCGTGGCATTATGCTGAGCAAGGGCTGCGTTGCGGTGAGTTAATGTAGTATTGTTTTTAGACAAAGAGGCATTATCCTGGCAAAGCTGTGTATTGGTTTGGGTTAATTCTTCGTTATGTTGGGAAAGCTCTCTGTTTTGGCGGCCCAACACTTCTATTTTTTCTTTCAACTCGCCAATGACTACGTCATTTTGGTTGATTTTACCTACCAATTCTTTGAAGTTGGTTTCCAGAACTTCTTTTTCCCGACGGATGGTTTCCAACGCCATTTGGGATTGTTCCAACTCCACAGCTACCCGGTCGCGCTGTTCTTCCAGCTCACGCAGTTGCACGGTAAAAGAAAGGAGTTGTTTTTCGCTCTGGGACGAGTTTTGGCTACGAAGCCCGGTAATCGTTTCTTGAAGCTGAGCCAGTTCTTTTTCTTTTTCATTTAACTGGGCTTGCAAAGCTTCTTTTTCCGCCACAGCGTATTGCAATTTGGTATTTTGCGCTTTTAACGATTCAATTTCTTCTACCTGTTTCACGCAGGTATCGGACATTTCTTTTAATTGCGTTTCCAGACTGGAAACTTTTTGCTGGTATTGCTGTTTAATGGAAATAATGCGCCCTTCAAAATCAAATGACTTGAAACGTTCTTCGGCGGCGGTAAGCTGGTCACGCAAGGAAAGGATTTCTTTGGCTTGGTCAGCCGATTTCTTAAGAGCCTCTGTTTTTTCTTGCTGGGCCTTTTTAATCTCACGGTCTAAGGCACTGTTGACCGCTTTTAACTGGGAAGCTTTTTGGCGCAAGCTGGAGAAAAGGCGATCTTGCTCTTCACGCTCGCGGCGCAACTGGTCCAGCTCCCGTACGGTTTGTTCTTGCACAGTCTGTGATTCGTGCGCGCTGGGGGCAAAAAGGGTAGGTAATGGGTCAAAACTGCGCTGTAACGGAGTTTCCCGATAAGAAAAAGATTGCGTTTCTTGCGCGCGGGATAAATTTTCCACACTGGTACGCAAAGTAGCAATCGTGCGGGAAAGGTGTTCCAAAAAAGCGTCTTTATCTTTTTGCCGTTCCATTACTTCACGCGTGCGGGCCAGCTCGTTTAAAATCAGCTGGTTTTGGGTAGTGGAAGCTTCAAATTTAGTTTCCAGCTCGCGCATTTTTTGCTCCAGTTTTTCAAACGAGCGGGCATATTGCGAAGGACGCACCGGAACGTCCGTTTCCTGCGAGGCAAACAAGGATTGCTGCGACGTTTGGGCCGGGAACGGATTTTCTTTAAATTTTTCTAAAAATTGGGCAATATCACGGTTGCCTTCTAAATTATTATCTAACGCCATAATACAAAACCCTCGCAAAGAAGCCTTTATTTTAAATTAAACCACTTTCGCGCGCGTGTGTCAAATGGGTTGCTGAAAAACATGGGCACAGTCCCCTAGGATAAAAGAGCTAGCCCGCTAAACAAATTTTACGCACTGCGCCCACTAAGTAAAAGGAACCCGTACACAAAACCGCGGAAGATTGCCGAGCGAGTGTGAGCGCGGTCGTAAGATTGGGCGCAAAGGTAACACCCGGGAGGCGCAATACATCTGCATAGTCGGCCTGGGTGGCGGCGCGCGGGGAGGGAGGCACAGTGAGTATCACGCGCCTAAAGTGTCCAAGCAACATGGGTAACATTTGCTGATAATCTTTATCCTTCATAAACCCGCACAGAAGCGTAGGATTTTGCAAGGCATACGGCGTTTTTTGCCAAAATTGCAAAAGCCCCTGCACCGCTTGCGGATTGTGGGCACCATCTAAAATAAAAGTAGTTTTATCCTGCTTGATGCGTTCAAAACGGCCGGGTAGTTGCACTGTTTCAAATGCGGTTTGAATAAAATGTTGTGCTATGCCCAACCGTTGGGCGGCCTGATAGACTAAGCACGCATTTTGGGTTTGGTGGCTACCCAACAGGTGTAAGTTCCATTCGTGCCTATCGGCCGTGTGCAAGGTAGTAAAACCGTTTACAAAATCGTAAGCGTATTCATAAAACGGGTGGCCTGCACGGACCCAAGTGAGTGAGGTGGGCGCGTTCAAAACGGCTTGCTCTATGACTGTGGCAGACGAGGCGGAAACGTCGCCGCAGAACACAGGTACACCCGGCTTAATAATGCCCGCTTTTTGCGTGGCAATTTGCGCGAGCGTATTTCCTAATAGGTGCGTGTGGTCCAGCCCAATAGACGTAAGGATAGACAATACCGGATTGCATGCATTGGTAGGGTCTTTTTTCCCCCCCAGCCCGGTTTCTAAAACGGCGTATTGCACTTGTTGTTGGGCGAAATACACCAACGCAACAGCGGTGAGTAATTCAAAAAAATTAAGAGGTTCCTCTTGGGCAGCCAGCACCGTTTGCACGACCTGCTCAAAATGGGACACAGAGATAGGCTGTCCGCTTACTCGTATCCGCTCTGTGGGGAAAATTAAATGGGGTGATACAAACAGCCCGGTTTTATGCCCTGCGCATGTGAGCGTATGGGCTAAAAGTGTACAAACGGTACCTTTGCCGTTGGTTCCCGCTACGTGAATAATTGAGTACCGGTTTTGCGGATTATCAAGACGAGCAAGCAACCGTTTAAATGCAGGCAAACCCGCCCCGGCATTTGATGCGGTGCGGGTTTGTAACCGGACAAACCACGTGTTAAAATTCATCTTTGTCGGGGTTATAACGACGGATAGAAGCCCCCAGTGCCGTGAGTTTTTGCTCTAAATTTTCGTACCCGCGGTCTATATGATACAC
>JAZLAA010000156.1:0-3533 GCA_045612945.1 Elusimicrobiaceae bacterium | reverse complement strand
CCCGTTTTGTGTTTTTCATAAACATCACCTCACTTTTTAATTTCAACAAACCTGTTTATGAAACCCACACAAAAACGGCTATCGCATTCGAGCCAGTTCATCGCAACCCAAAAACAACAGCCGTGGCTTGCCACCTGAAATGGCAAACACTCAGCACTACGCTTTTCGGGGATCGGCCGAAAAACATAGTGCCTAAAACGACTGTTTTTGGCGATGAACTGCCGCTAGGATTCCCTAAGGGCACCGTATTCCGCATACGGTTCCAAAAACAGATTAAATTGTATCTACAGTATAATAAAAAAAGGCCGGAGTTACCAGCCCTTTAAACCCATACCTTGAATAATATGCACTACAAGACCCAACTGAGAATAATAAAAAACACTGCCATCAGCCCTAATCCCAGCCCAAACGCCTCTTTTACCCATTCTTTGCTTTTAATACCTAATTTAGAGGCACAAATAATGTTGGGAATATTGCCCGGGATGAGCATCCCGCCCGATACCACTAAACTCATTAACAAGAAGGTCAGGGTACGGTCGCTAATGGCGGGAGTTACTTCTATGGCGGCTAAGGTGGCATTGTCCAACACGGCCGATAACATATTTAGCCAATATAACCACGTAGCCGATAAATGGGTAATGGTTTTAAGTGCCAGCGGTTTAAGTCCGTCGCCCAAAAAAGTAAGCGCCATTACAAACAAATACACTTTGCCTGCACGCAGTACAATGCCTTTGACGGTATTATCACTCCCCATTTCGGCGGCTTGGGCACCGGGTGCATGTTTAATGGCTTGCGTATGAAGAAAACTGGCTAACCCGGCCATACACACCACCCCGCCCAATACAAACCAACCTAAATGTTGAATTAAATAGAAAAAACCGGCGTGGTGTGGCGCGCCGGAAAGCTTAGAAATAACCACCGTGCCCAAGGGTTCCCCAATAGCGGTAAGCACGGCCCCCATGCCAATGGCATAACAGGCCCATACAATCAGCCGTGTACGTCCGGTTTTAGACAACGGCAACATCACCGCCACTTCCGATAGAATTAACGCCGCAATAATGGCGGTAATCATGCTGGAAGTAAGCCCTAAAATCAGTACAATCAATGCCAGCGTCCAACGCAATCCCAGTTTTTTAACTGCGTGTTGAGTAATTTGCTGCAAATTGGTATTAAACCGGCGAAATAAGAGCCCGGCTATAAGCACGGCCAGTGTGATTTTGAACGGGTCTTTCAAAGCGGTTAGCACCAAATGTCCGCTCCACACGTGCGAAACCGTTACGGCAAACAACCCACAGGCAAATAGGAAGGCCTCTAAATTTTCTTCTACTTTATGAACTGTTAACGGTAGTACGAGTACCACTCCAATCAGCGCCGTTAACAGAACCGTTTGTAACGCGGATAATTCCATAAACCCCTCGCACCGGCCCCTTAAAAATGCAACAAAAAACGTCCCGTACGAGATTCGAACTCGTGATCTCCGCCTTGAGAGGGCGGCGTCCTGGGCCACTAGACGAACGGGACAAGTTGGGTATATTCTAGCAAATTTTGTGGGCTAATTAAACGGCTTCGCACCAAATGTACATAAATGCTAAAATATGAGTGATATTTTTCTCGCGGGAGTTTTTCATTATGGAAATCGGTATTGTAGGGTTGCCTAATGTAGGCAAATCCACATTGTTTAACGCGCTTACCTGTGCGGGTGCGGAAGCCAGCAACTATCCTTTTTGTACGATTGAGCCCAATGTTGGAATCGTAGCTATCCCGGATAAACGCTTGGATAAACTGTTTGAGATGTTCAAACCCCCCAAGAAAACGGCCGCTTACATTAAGTTTGTAGATATCGCGGGCATTGTAAAGGGGGCCAGCCAGGGTGAAGGCCTGGGTAACAAATTTTTGGCCAACATCCGCGAGGTAGACGCTATCATCCACGTAGTACGTTTGTTTGAAGATGAAAACGTAACACACGTTATGAATTCCGTGGACCCCTTGCGCGACATTGAAATCATCAATACAGAACTTATGCTGGCCGACCTGGAAAGTGCCACCAAAATTTGCGAGCGCCTAGCTTCCAACGCCAAATCTGGCAAGAAAGATGCCGTGGCCGCGTGGGAGCGGATGAAAGAAATTAAGGCCGCCTTAGAAAACGGCAAGCCGGTTTCTTCGCTGGGGCTGGAGCCCGAGGAGCTCAAAGAATACCAGTTTTTAACATCTAAGCCCGTTTTATACGTGGGCAATAATAGCGAGCATCGCAATGTAGAAAACGCCGCCAAAGTGGCCGCGTATGCCAAAGAGAACGGGGCTGGGTTTGTGGAACTTTGCGTAAAATTTGAAGCCGACATTGCCGAATTTAGCGAAGAAGAAAAAAAAGCGTTTTTGGCCGAAACCGGCAACGAATACACCGGCCTGGAAAAAGTGGTTCGCGAAGGGATGAAACTTTTGAACCTGTGCACGTATTTTACGGCTGGGCCCGAAGTAGAGGTGCGCAGTTGGCTCATTCCTGTGGGGTGCACCGCGCCGCAAGCGGCGGGCAAAATCCACAGCGATTTCGAAAAAGGGTTCATCCGCGCCGACGTTTACACCTTTGACGATTTGGAAAAATTCGGCTCTGAAAAAGCCCTGCGCGAACATGGCCTCATCCGTAGCGAAGGCAAAGATTATATTGTAAAGGACGGCGATGTTTGCCTGTTTAAAGTAAATGCCTAATTTAACGTGTACGCATTTTGGAACGTGCGGCGGATGCGCGCTACTCAACCTGCCCTATGAAGAACAGGTACAGAAGAAGCGCGCCAAATTACAAGAAGTTTTAAAAGATTTTTGGAAAAAAGACATCCCGGTTACCGTAACGGACGACCCAGTTTATTTCCGCAATAAAGTAGAGCTGGGGTTTTGCCACCAAGTTAAGTGGAGAGCGGATTATGATAAAAAAGACCCTGCCAACAAAACACGTCCGCTGGAATTTGAGCAGTGTGTGGGTTTTAAGCTAAAAGGCCGCTGGGATAGAACCGTAGATTTGCAGAACTGCGTGCTGTTTAGCAACCAACTGGTACCCTTGGTGGCCGCCATCCGCGCGTGGGCGGCGGCTGAAAATTTGCCGTATTACGACCAGCGCAAACACACCGGTATTTTGCGCCACCTTATGGTACGCGAAGGCAAAAATACCGGCGAACAGATTGTGGTGCTCTTTGTAACGGATGATTTTAACGAAAAAACCTTTGTAGCCGCGGTAGAAAGCGTATTACCCAATGCCAACATTATGGCCGCCGTCAACACGGGCCTTGCCGACACGGCCGAGCCCGAAAGTTTGCGCGTTTTAAAAGGGAAAGACCATATTTTTGAGAAAATTTTGCTTAAAAACGCGGACGGAAAAACCGAGCGCGAAGTGGTTTTTAAACTCTCTCCGCAATCGTTTTTTCAAACCAATACTAAAACCGCGCAAAAAATGTATTCCCGTGTGAGAAGTGTGGTTAAACAAATTGCTCCCCAAAAAATTTATGACTTATATGGCGGGGCGGGGAGTTTCTCACTCTCGTGTG
>JAZLAA010000155.1:0-8564 GCA_045612945.1 Elusimicrobiaceae bacterium | reverse complement strand
CATAGAATGGTTCGAACCGCACACGGGCGACTTCCATGCCCCAGCGGTTGACCAGCGTAAGCCACAGCACCGTACCCGTATATAGACTTAAAACAACACCCTTGTAAAATTGGGAAGAGCGAAACAACTTAGCAACCCACGGGATTACGCATAGTAAAATCACGACCAATAAACCAAACAATAGACAACTAGACATGTTTATATTATAGCTTATTGAGAGCAACGGACAAAATCTTGCCTCGTTATAGGGGGAATTGTGCGGATGATTGCAATAAAGTATAATATAAAAAATGACTTTGTATAGAGGGAAATAATGTTGTTGCAAGGAAAAAGTAAATGGTTGGTAATCGGCGGGGCCGGGTTTATAGGTTCACACTTAGTCAAAGAACTGGTACGCCAAGAGCAAGAGGTAATGGTACTGGATAACCTTTGCGGTGGAAAATTGGAAAATTTAGCTGCCGTTCAAGATAAGATTATATTTAAAAGAGGCGATATTTGTGATTTTGCAACGGTAGTGGATATGTGTACCGGGGTGGATTATGTAATGCACTTGGCGGCGTTAATCTCGGTAGCGCAGTCCATGGAGGAACCTCAACAGACCGCTCAAATTAATGTGCAAGGCACCGTGAACGTGCTGGAAGCAGCGCGTCAATGCGGTGTGAAACGGGTGGTATTTTCATCCTCCGCTGCCGTGTATGGTACGCGGCCAGAACTGCCGTATAAGGAGGATACGCCGATTGACTGCCAATCTCCTTATGCGTGGAGTAAGCAGGCCGGTGCAGAATTATGCCAACTTTATACAAAGGCGTACGGGCTAGAAACGGTGGCGTTGCGCTATTTTAACGTGTTTGGCCCGGGGCAGAACCCCAACTCAGCCTATGCGGCTGTAATTGCCAAATTTATGCAGTTAGCTGCCCAAAATCAACCGTTAGGGATTGATTGGGACGGTTTGCAAAGCCGTGACTTTGTAAACGTGAAAGATGTAGTACAAGCCAATTTATTGGCGGCTACCAAGGGAGTGCCGGGTGAAATTTATAATGTGGCTTCGGGCCGTACCTATACGTTGTTAGAATTGGCCGATACAATTGAAAAAGTATCCGGCCGCAAATTGGAACGCATGAGCCGCCCCAAACGGCCGGGGGATGTGCATGAGTCTTCGGCTGATATTACCAAAATTCGGGCGATTGGGTATGCTCCTACCGTAACCCTGGAGGAAGGGCTTCGTGAGATGTGGCAAGAACTGCAAGGAACAGCACGGTGAGCGGAAAAGGATTTTTATTTGTAGACACAGTGGTGTTTTTTTTATTAACGTGGGGTATTTTATCTTTACGCCACGGCGGGCTTACCTGGCCGCAGTTTAGAGACCAACTCTATGTCTACATTCCTATTTTTTTATTTGCCAGTTTTGTGCTGTGGTTGTTTTCTTTTTATGATGTAAAACTGCTCCGTAAACGGGTAATTGCTTACAAACGCTTGGTAATTGCATGGCTGATTACGCTTTTGGGGTCAGCCAGTGTGATTTATTTTGCGGTAGCTTTCCCGATTCATTTGCCTACACCTCGGCGGATTTTGCTGGTGATTTTGGCAGTGTATTTTGCCTATATTTACGTATTTCGGCGTAATTATTTTAAATTGGATGTGGCTAAAATTAATACCGTGATTTTTGGCGATAGCCCTACGATTACGGAATTAGTGAAAGGGATGAGAGCCTCGCGTGGATATCGGATTAAAGAGTATGCTACGTTGCCTCAAGCAGATAAAAAATATAATTTAAAACACTTGGATTTAGTGATTGTAGGCAGTAAATTGTTTAAAGATAACCCGCAAGCGTGGGATCTCATTACTCGCCAGTTTATTGCTAAAGGGGCATATGTAGATACGGATTTTAATGCCTATGAGCGGGTGTTTCAGCGTGTTTCACGCGAAAGTGTGGAAGATAGCATGTGGCTACTGCGCGGGATTGGCAACCGCCACCAACACACCATATACAATATGGGCAAGCGTTTTATGGATGTGGCGTTGTCTGTTTTGTTGTTGCCGGTGTTGGTGCCGCTGGGGTGTTTTATTTGGCTATTTGTACGGGTAGTGGATGGGTACCCCCCGTTATTTATTCAAAAACGGGTAGGATATTTGGAAAAACCCATTTATGTATATAAGTTCCGAACTATCAAGCCCGGTGGCACAGAAGCAAATATTACTAAATGCGGGAAAATTTTAAGAAGGTTCCGGTTGGATGAAATTCCGCAAGTGTGGAATGTTTTGCGGGGGGAAATTTCTTTTGTGGGGCCGCGACCAATTTGGGGAAATGAATATGAGTTTTTAAATAAATATGTGCCTAACCACCATATCCGTACTATTGTGAAACCTGGTATTACCGGGTGGGCACAGCTTAACTTTAAAGCCCCCCCTACCTATTTTAATTTTAGAAATGAAACACCAGAAAATTTGGATCCGCGTTCTTTTGAAGCGGCTTTCACGCGTTTGTCTTATGATGTGTGGTATATCAAAAATTCTTCTATTCTATTGGATATTGATATTTTAATTAAAACCGGATTGCGGATGTTTATTAAAGATTCCCATGTGTCGTAAATGGCTGGTACTGTTATTACTGTTGGTAACGCTTGCGTTGCAGGCGCGGGAATTTCCGCTTTGTTTGTATGGTGTAAATGACCCGGCAGATTTAAAAACAATAAAAAAAGCCGGGTTTTCCTGTATTCAAACTTATCAAACCGAACCTGCTGCCCTCCAGACACTGGCTAAGACCGCTAAAAAACAAGGGCTGAAGGTGGTGTTTTATCCTAATCAAATACTGGAAAGTGTGTATGAAAAACAGGCCGCACAGTGGCCGGTGCTGGCATGGTATTTAGTGGATGAACCGGATGTGTGGAAATGGAGCCGAGAGCGTGTGGGCATGGCACACGAACACGTTAAAAAGGCGTTTCCTCACCATACAACCACGTTTGTAATCGGGCAGGGTAAAACGGCTGTCCCTTATTATGACCTGGCAGACGGTTTAATGGTGGATTGGTACCCAGTGCCTCACTTGCCGCTGGAGTCTTTTGGCGAGCAAATAAGCTATGCCCGGCAGAGCATGCAAGATCAGAGGCCTTTATGGGGCGTAGTGCAAATTTTTGACTGGAAGGAGTTTAAACAACACCGACCGGATCATGAGCGTATTGGCCGTTTCCCTACGCAGGAAGAAATACGTTTTATGTCTTACCACGGGTTAGTAAACGGGGCGGATGGGTTGTTCTATTTTGTATTTGAACATCAAGGTAAACCATTGCCCGTATCGGCCCCACAATTTTGGGGGCAGGTCAAAAATGTAGTACAAGAATTAGCGCGTTTTAAAAAAATAGTGGAAAAAGGCACACAAATTACGCCGGCAGAACGCGTTTCCGGACCGTTAAAAATTAAATCCTGGAAATATCGGGGACATTCCTACAGCATATTGCTAAACCCTACAGCACTATCCCAGCCGGTGCCTACGACTTTTTTAACCAAACAGTATAAGCCTTTATTTCACACCGTTAAGACGAAGTTAATCCCCCCTTATGCTGTGTGGATACTTAAAAAATAGTTTGAAAGTAATAGGTTGAAGCCCAACAAAAACCCCCGTTTTCACACGGGGGTTTTTGTTATGTATGCGAATAGAACTAAGGAGCAGACGGGCTAAGAACTTCTTCTTCCGCTTGCTTGGTTTCTTCTACGTCTTGCACTGCCTGTTCAGCAGCGGCGCTGGTAACTTCTGTTTCTGCTACAAAAGAAGGAAGAGCCGCCTCTACTGCTTGTACATTGGCTAAATTGGGGGTGACAGGAGTACGTATATTAACGGCAGAAACCGCTGCACCGCTGGAAACAGAAGCACTGCGGCCTTGGGCATCTTGCACAACAACAGTTCCCCGATGTACGGTAATCACTTGAGATTTGGGTTGCACATTAAATACGACCATGCCGTTAGAGGAAAGCGTGCCTTGGCCTACTTGTACACCCTGTAAATTATTTCCGCGCACTACCACAGAACCGTCCTCTGCCAGCCCCATAATAACCGTTTGTCCTTTGGGGACAAAAACACGAACCCCGTAGTAATTGATGAGGGTATCTTTAGAAGCTTGAACAATGCGGGTATTTACAATTTTACCCTTGGTGGGCAGTTGTGCGGCGGCGGTGGTCAAGGTGGATCCTGCTAATAACAACCCGAAAACAAACAAGACGATTTTCTTCATGTAGACTCCTTTAATGTAACTTCCGACCGAGCAACGACGAAACAATTCATTTTTCAAAGATAAAACTCGGAGAGGGAGGGATTCGAACCCTCGATACGGGATTTAACCCGTATAACGGTTTAGCAAACCGCCGCTTTCGGCCTCTCAGCCACCTCTCCAACACGCATATTATAACAAATTCTAAAAACTTTGCTCAAGGCCTTTTTTAAGCGGAGTGAATGATTGGCCGGTTAAGTTGCGCCATTTGGCACTGGAACAAATCCAGTGCCCGGGAATAATGGCTTCGGCCACTTTATCATAATTTAAAGCGGGTTGCGCACCGGTTAATTTGGCAATTCCCTCGTACAACCAAGCTACTGTTTTCATCAGCCAAACGGGGGCTTTGGGCATAAAGGGTTTGCGCACATGCATGGCGGCGGCCATTTGCGTAATAAAGTAATCCCAATTATAAGTATTCTCTTCAGCAATAAAATAAGTTTCACGGTTGGTATCGGGCCGTTGGTAAGCTTGCAACAGGGCCTCTACCAAATCATCTATATAGACAAAACTAAACGAACCGTTGCCAGAAGTGTTTACCATAAGGCCCCGCTTGACCCAAGAAGCAATTTTAGAGACCCCGGAATCGTGTTTTCCATAGACGATAGGCGGTCGGATAATGGTGCGTTTGATACGGGGGGTCAATTGGCGCACCGCTTTCTCCCCCAAAAATTTGGTGCGGCCATAGTCCGACACGGGTTTACAGGCCATACATTCTGTGCGGGGGTGCTTAAGCGAGCGGGCATAACCGCTTGCCGCTAAACTGGAAACATGGATGAAGGTGTGTACGGAACGAGTTTTATTGGCGGCGGAAACTACATTTTTAACGGCTATTACATTGCCTTTTTCAAAATCTGCGTACGAGAACCCAAAAATGGTACCCGCTAAATTAAAAACGCCTTCGCAACCGTCCATAGCTTGACGCAGAGACTCCGGTTTAGCGTAATCGACGCAGACTAAGCTAACAGCCGGGTTGGTCGGGATACGCTTGGGGATACGTCGTGTGGTAATGCGTACCTGGTAGCCTGCGCGCAGGAGTCTTTCTGTTAGGGCACGACCGATAAAGCCGTTACCGCCAGTGATGAGTATGGTGGGTTTCATTCTTCGTCTTCGTCATCCAATATAACTTCAAGTTTTTGAAGTGTTTTTTTGGCATTTTTACGCGTTTGTTTGCGTTGTTGTTCTTCTTCTTTCTCTTTTTCTAATTCGCTAGCAGTTTTTTGGTTAATAAAATTTTTATTGTTATCGGCATTTCGCTTAAGGAAATCAAAGCGGAAGGTAAATTTATTAAGCCCGTGTTTAAGGTCTGCCATAGTAGGGAACTCCCCGTGTTTAAGCTTGTTAATTGGGGACACTTTGTCCTCCTGTGGCAAAAACCATAACAAGGAGGCCAAAATAGCCAATACCAGCACCCAGCTTAAAAAGCGATTAATTCCTTCAAAGCGGTTTAATGCAAATAAGCTACCGACCACCGACATAATCAAAATAACACCTGCCCACACCAATATAATGGTTCCGGCGAACGTCCAGCCGGCAGAACCAAAGTTGGGGAAACAAATCATTACTAAAAGAGTTAGTAATAAGAGGATACAGAAACGTTGGAAGCCTGTCATAGTCAATTCTCCTTGTTAAGTGGTTTGTCTAAAATCTACCGTTACGGTTAGGGAATCTTTTTCGTCTACAATAGATTTTGGAAGCGGCGGAAACGGAGCCGCATTGAGTACCGCGGAAGTGGCGGCAAAATCAAATGTGTCATCATGGGATGACTGCTCTACCCGGACATTTTTGACACTGCCATCCCATGAAATGGCAAATGTAACCTGAGCCGTTAAGGTATTACCGGCCGGGCGGCGCTTTTCCCACTCGGACCATAAGGAATTACGGACCTGTGTAATATACCACGGCTCTGGAAAGTTGGCAAAGTCGGTGGTAATACTCCCCCCACCAAAATCTTCTTCCTTGGCGGTAGGTTGCGAGACCGGTTCTTCATCCAGCACACTGGGTGCTTCTAATGGCGCGGGGGCCGGAGCCGGCTTCTTTTTGGTTTTTTGCGCAGTGGGCGCGATTTCTGTTTTAGAAACGTATTCTTTTTTGGTAGGCGCGGGAGCCGGTTCGGGCTTGGCAATAGCTTCTTGTGCGGGGGCCGGGGGTTGCACTACGGGCTTAGACGCCACTTTAGGGGCAGTCACTTGTACGGCCCCGGTACCAATAAAGTCAATGGTATAGGTGGCCTGCGGTTTTTTAACACCGGGCGCCAAAAGCAACATCACACACAAAGCGGCTAACGCATGTAAACCGCCGGAATAGACTAAGTACCAGTTCATTCGCTCTTTGATAAAACGCTAATTCCTAATCTGCCCACATTTAGTTTTTTGGCCGTGTCAAACACGGTTACAATTTGTTGGACAGGTACTTCTTTATCTGCCTGGACAAGCACGGTTTTTTTACTGGCTTGGCTTAAGTGAGCCCGTAACTCGGTTTCTAGAGTAGCGGGAGACACTTGTTTGTTAAGTACCGAAATGATGCCATTTTTTTGGATTTCTACCCGGATGACATCTTCGTCTTCTTGGGTATTAATGGATTTGGCCTTGGGCAAATCTACGTTAAGTTGCATTTGCACCAAAAGCGGGCTCATAACCATAAAGATAATGAGCAAAATTAGGGTAACGTCTATAAACGGTACCATATTGATATCTGCCATAACGCGGCGCTGGGGTTTATGGACCATAGATTAAAGACCATCCGATGACGGATTAGAATAAATAAAATCTTGTGCCACGTTGTCTAACTCTTGTGCAAAGTAGGTGGTTTTAGACAGAAAATAGTTATACGCAATAACTGCCGGAATGGCCACAAATAGCCCGGCTGCGGTGTTCACTAAGGCTTCGGCAATCCCGGCCGCTACAACGGAGGCCCCCCCCGCCATTGCCGTGTTGGCCGCTAAATCTTTAAATGCGTGCATGACCCCAATGACGGTGCCAAACAACCCGATAAACGGCGTAATACTGCCTAACGTACCCAGTACCGACAAACGCATTTGTAACTTAACGGTTTCAAAATCAATGATACTGGTGGCAATTTTTTCTAGGTCTTCCCGGGTGTGGTTACGCTCTTGGCACAGCCGTAAAACCAGGGCGGCGGCAGGGGTATTTTTGACGGAATCTTTGCGGCAGGCTTCTTCAATTTTCCCGTAGCTACCCGAGCGTAGCGGATGGCGGCAGTAGGCGATAAGCTTGCGAGAGGTGGAAATAGCATAACGCAAACGGAAAAAGCGTTCCAAAATAATGGAAATAGAATAAATGGAGAGCAAAATTAAGATGATTAAAATTGGCCCTCCGGCAGCTAATAATTCACGAATATTGGAAATATCCATAATGTTTCTCCTTACCCTTTTCTTATAAAAATAATACCAATTTGCAACAAAATGTTGGCCAGTAACCCAGCCGATACGTCGTCAAACACAATACCAAAGGCGTTTTCCATGTTATCAAAAGTTTTTACAAAGCCCGGTTTTATCGTATCAAATGTACGAAATAGCACAAAAGCTATCAACAGATAGGGCCATGTATGCGGCAAAAATGACATCGCAGTAATATAGCCGGCCATTTCATCAATGACGATTTTGGGATTGTCGTGCCCGGTATACCCTCTAAATTTTACCCTTTTACAGACAAACACCGCAAGTACCCAAAATAAAAGCATAGTTACCAGGTAGAGTACCGGGTCCTGCGGGAAAAAATAAACTAACACGACCCCCCACAAAGTACCCAAAAAACCGGCTCCGGTATTTTTTTTAAATTTAATAACCTTGGAGGGCAAGTAACTGATAAACAGTCCGGTGGCCAATGCTTTGTAAATTAATTGCATGGCAAGCTCCACGATTTTTTGAGTAACTCCCAGTTATTACGCAGGTATGAAACTGCGCTTAACCAGGTGATGGCGGCCGCAATCGCAGTGACTGTGTACGGAAATTTAAGCAGTAAAATAAATAGGAAGCGGCAGGCCTGCCCAAAAGAACCATGCGTAAGATGAGATAGGTGCATGAGCAAAATGACAAAGAAAATAACCCCGATGGCAGACATCTGGACCACGGTTTTAAACTTGCCCCAGCGTTCAGCCGCCATAACTTTACCGTCCAGTGCTGCAATGGCGCGTAAATTAGATACCATGAGTTCACGCAGTAAAATTAGAAACACGCCCCAAATAGGCACATTAAGCGGCCGGATAGACACAAAGGCAAAGAACGCCGCAATTACGAGAATTTTATCTACAAAGGGGTCCACAATCGCACCAAACGGAGTG
>JAZLAA010000154.1:0-2322 GCA_045612945.1 Elusimicrobiaceae bacterium | reverse complement strand
ACGAGCTTTTTGCGTACTTTTTGGCGACCCAAAAAGTACAAAATAATTTTGCATAAAAATCCGAAACAAGTTCGGGGATTAAACTTTATTTAACGTTTTGCGTACTTTTTGGCGACCCAAAAAGTACAAAACAATAGTCGGGTAAATAGGTATGAAAAAAATTGTACTGATAGAAGATTCCAAAGTGCTGGGCACCGCGCTTACCGGGGCCTTAAAAGTGGAAGGCATTGAGGCCTACTGGGCGCAAGACGGCGCGCAGGGGGTCAGCTTGGCTAAGCACCACTTGCCGGACTTAATTTTGCTGGACTTAATGCTACCCAAAGTCAGCGGGTTTACCGTGTGCAAACTCTTAAAGACCGACAACGCCACCTGGCGTATTCCCGTGGTTATTATGTCCACGCTGACGGATGAAGAATCGCGCACGCGCGCCCAAGAGGCCGGGGCCGATTATTTCATCCCCAAACCATACGATTTAACCGCCACCCTGGCGGAAATTAAAAAGCTTTTAAAAATGTAGGAGGTGTTATGCCTGTAGATACCGATACTGTAGTGGAACTGTTGGAACGCAACCAGCCCGCCCGCGCGCTTACCGAGCTTAAAAAAGCACGCACCCAAGACGCGCAAACCCTGTTTTTACAAGGCGAAGCGCACCGCCAGCTGGGCAGTTTTCAAACCGCTTTAAAAACCTATGCCAAGGCCCTTTCCAAGGCCGACGTGGCCGAAGAACGCATGGACACTCTTTTGGCCATGAGTGCCTGCTACCGCACGCTGGGCCACAGCGCGCCCGCTTATGAGCTGGCCCTGGAAACGTACGAAATGGCCCAAGAGCTGGAAATGGACGATTATCTAGTCCGCGCCATGCAAGAGATGGGCATGTCCCTGCGGGCGTGGGGGAAATTGGACGAGGCCCTGGAACTTTTAGACGCCGTGTTGGCCGCTTATGTGCAACTAAAAGATTGGGCCGGCCAAAGTTTTATCCACTGGGCCAAAGGGGGGATTTTCCGCCTGCAGGGGCACTTTGAGGAAGGGATTTGTCAGTTTAAAAAATCCATTACGCTTGCCAAAAAAGCGGGTGACCCTATCAGCCGCGCCTACGCCTATTGCGGTTTAGCCGGCATTAGCCGCATCTGCGGAAAAATTGACGATTGTGTGAAAAATTATAAACAGGCGGAAAAGATTTTTAAAAACTCGCAAGACACGTTTGGCAAGGCCTACACCCACTGTGGCATGGCCAACGGGCTAAGGCAACAAGGCAAGTACCAAGAGGCCCTGCGCCACTACAACGTGGCCGAAAAACTCTACAGCCAAATTGGCGATAACGTGGATTTGGGCTTTGTAAAATGGGGCCGTGCCGACGTGTTGCGCCGCCAACATAAACTTTCCGCCGCCTTAAAAGACCTGCAAGACGCGCGCGTCCTTTTTGATAATTCCGACGAGAAACGCGGCCAGGTGCTTACCAAATTGTCTTTAGCGCAGGTGCTTTATGCCCTGGGCCAAACGGACGAAGCCGAAGCGTTGTACGACGCGGGCGTGAAACAAGCGCGGGCCGAAAAATTGCATACCTATTTAGAAAGTTATACTTAAATTTAGTATTTTGTACTTTTTGGGAAAAGTACGCAAAGCGTTAAATAAAGTTTAATCCCCGAATTTGTTTCGGGGGTCTTCCACGCAAGAGTGTTTTGTACTTTTTGGGTCGCCAAAAAGTACGCAAAAAACTCGTTGCCAACGCTCACAAAAGACACTAAAAACAGGAAATTTTGCCAACTCGCTTTGCTCAAACAAGCAAAATTTCTATTCTGTTTTTACGTCTTTTGACGGCCCGCTACGGCAACTTGAACGGCAAACAACAACAGCAAACGGCAACCTTAGCGGCCTACAACCTTAGCGGCCTAAAAAATAGACACCCCCGGCACGGTGCCGGGGGATATTTATTGGTGTGAGGAACCTTATTAGTGTGAGGAAGCTTATTTTTGCAGTTTGTAAAACTTGGCAATAATCTCCCACGCTTCTTTGGCACTGTCCACAATGGGGCAGAGGTGCGTGTCTTCGTCGGAAATTACACCGTATTTGGCCAGTGCTTCCACGTTAATAACGGTGGTCCAGAACTCTTTGCCCACCAGCACCACCGGGATTTTATGCTTTTTGCCCGTTTGAATGAGGGTTAAAATTTCAAACAATTCGTCAAACGTACCAAAGCCGCCCGGGAATACCACAAATGCGCGGGCCCGCAACACAAAGTGCAGTTTACGGATGGCAAAATAGTGAAACAAAAACGCCAAATTTTGGGTAATATACGGGTTGGGTTCCTGTTCGTGCGGCAAA
>JAZLAA010000153.1:0-7473 GCA_045612945.1 Elusimicrobiaceae bacterium | reverse complement strand
TATAACACCCGGTTGGGCATACAACGAAACAGCAGTTGCTTATTGCAACGAAACATTATGTGCACAGGCGCATGTGGATGCTTCCAGTGCGGAGGTGGAGGTTGCTCAACGGCGGCGGAGCGGCATGAGTGGAGCCCCCGATTATACCTTATCAAGCTCTTGGACCAGTGCTCAAGGGTGGGAGCGTTCTTATGGTTCTTGTAGTGTGAATATATCCGGTTATGGGTTAGAAAGTTTAGGATATAATGAGACTAGCTGCTAATTTACTATGAAATGAACTGGCAAACAACAAGGCCAGGGGTTGGTTTCCCCGGCCTTGTGTATGTATTTTGCTGATTTATAATTTACTGTTTAGCAAACTTTTTAGTTTCCGTATACAATTACGCAAGATTTACCAAATAATACGTAATAACTAAAACTATTTTCTACGTAACGCAACCTTCTAATATTCGCTTTTTTAGCGGCGATATCAATATCGTTATTAGTAAGGGGGATAATCCCCAATGCATAATATTTGCAATCTGTTCCTTTGCGCATTGTGGTAAAATCCACATTAGTGGCGTCAATGCGGTTGGTTACATTATGGTTGAATGCCGTGCATCCAACAAACATTAAACAACTTATGACCAATACTGCTAATTTCTTCATGTTATTTCTCCCTTAATGTATCTAAATTATTTCTCGTTATATACTTTTTTAAGAGTGAGCACGCCGTCTTCAAAAAACCATTCTTCAATCAGTTTGCCGGCTTCGTCAAATTTTTTGGTTACGCCGTGTGGTTTGCCGTCTTTGTGGGGGGAAATCATGGCAATAGTGCCATTGGGGTGGTAAATGATTTTATCGCCGATGATTTTATCGTTTTTGTATTTACATTCACTGCGTAGTTTACCTTCGGGGGTATAGACTTTGCACTCCCCGTTTAGGTAGCCTTTGCGATAGTCGGCCACTTCTAAAAATTTACCGTCGGGGTAGTATTTAATTTGTTTGCCGTCTTGCACGTCTTGCGTGTAGTGGATTTCTTTGTAAATTTTCCCCGTAGGGTGGAATACCCGCACCTTGCCGTGTAAGAGGCCCTTGGCATAATTTTTTTCAATATTTACTTTGCCATTATCAAAATAAATACGGCAGATGCCGTTGCGCTGGCCGTTTTTTACTTCGCACTCAAAATATACTTTGCCGTTTTCAAAAAATTCTTTCACCACGCCGTCGGGTAACGTGCCGACGTGTTGTTTGATGTCTAAATTTTGGTCTAATTCTTCCCGGTACACTTCTTTACCGTTTACATAATAGGTACGCATAAACCCAATGTTAAGTGGGTCTTCGGTGCTGGCTGTTTTACGGATGATTTCTGCCATGTTACTTCTCCTTAATAGCTTGGGCGGCACAGTAGGCACTGGCCCAGGCAAAATGTAAATTAAAACCACCGCTTTTTCCGTCCACATCTAACAGTTCGCCTGTAATAAACAGGCCCGGGCAAAGCAAGGACTCAAACGTATTATAGTTTATTTCACTCACTTTTACACCCCCGGCCGCGGCCATGGCTTCTTGCCACGGGCGCATGGCGGTAATGGTTACCGGCCAAGCAGTAATGGTATGTAAAGCGCGGCGGGTGTCTTGCTCCAACATGGGGGATCCTTTACGCATACCCATAAAATCAATGAGCAAATTGATAAGATTGTCCGGCAGCAATCCGGCAAAAAAATCTTTGGGTTTGCGCGAGCCGAACTTATCTAAGCGTTGGTCTAAAAATAGGTGCGGGTTTTCCAGCTGGGGCAAAAAGTTAATTTCCAGGGGAACCGGCCCGTCAGCCAACGCGCGGGATACCGCCCCACTCAAGTTGAGTACCGCCGGGCCGTTTAGACCGTAGTGGGTAAAAATCAGTTCCCCTTGCGCGGTAGCCACGGGGTTGGTTTTTGCGGTTGTTTTTACCTGGCACTTAAGCCCCGCCAAGCGCGAGAGCGCCCGCTCTTTTACGCATACTCCGCTTAACGTGGGCAGCGGGGGAACTACTTGGTGCCCCAGCGATTTGGCCAACTCATACCCTTTTTTGGAACCCGTTACCTGCGGGTACGCGCACGAACCGCACGCCAAAACCAGGCGTTGTGCGCGGAAGGTATCTTTAGTTTTGGTAGTTATCAAAAATTGTGCGGCAGCCGCTTTTATTTGGGTAACTTCCTGCGAGTACTTTAATACCGCCCCGGCTTCTTTTAAAGCTTGTTTAAGAGCCTCCGTTACGGCATTGGCCTTGCCGGCGGCGGGGAAAATACGCCCTTGGCTTTCTTCGGTAAGCAGCACGCCTAAATCTTCAAAATACTTTTTGCAATCTTCAAAGGAGAAGTGTTTTAAAGCCGCGGTGATGAGGGCCGGGTCTGCATAATAAAACTCCGGGGAAACATAACGGTTGGTCAAGTTGCAGCGTCCGTTGCCGCTAATCATTACTTTGCGGGCCGGCTGGGGGTCTTTTTCCAGCACTAAGGTGGTAAGTCCTGCGCGGGCACATTCCAGCGCACACAACATGCCGCTGGCCCCGGCACCCACAATCACTACATCATACAATTCACTGGTTAAATGGCTATTCATACCTATAGTGTAGCATAATTTGTTATAATAAGAAAAATTTGAACTGTTTTTGGAACCCCGTAGGGGGTGGCCGCGTAAGCGGCACGAAACAAGCCAAAAATGGTCGTATTAAGCACACTGGGGAGTGCACACCCCGGTGTGCTGAATGTTTCCTGTTTGAAAAAACGGGGGCTACGGCTGTTATATTTGGGCTACTTGTTTCGGCTCTGTATAGCAGCCGTTTTTTTGTTGCTGTGCGGGGCCCGGTAACGTAGGAGACAAAAAATGAAAAGTAAAACAAACGTAGTAGCTGTAAACCGGGGGTTTACCCTCATAGAGTTGTTAGTAGTAGTGTTAATCGTAGGTATTTTGGCGGCGGTAGCCGTGCCACAATACCAAAAAGCGGTACTCAAATCACGCGCCGCTGAGGTGCATACGTTTTTGAATGCAGCCGAAAAAGCCATGGAGTTGTACGCCTTAAAAAATGGCTTTCCCGCAAATACGACAAACTTGCAGTGGGAGGAGTTGGATATAGATTTTTCTGCGTATAGTAGCAGAGAATACGCTAACAAAGGGCACCATATCTTAACCCCTACTATAGGTAATAATAGATGGTACATTGGTTGGTCAGTGGATGCGGGAGAGAGCGCCGTTCCTACCTATGGAGAGGTTTCCGCAAGTATTGTATATGATAATACTACCCGCCAAAAAAGCTATACCTGCGGTTACCACAATACCAACGATAACGGCAAAAAATTCTGTGAAGCACTTACAGGGGGGGATTCGCGCTGGACGATAGAATTAGGTTGCTAATTTATAACTTAGGCGTACACCTGACGTAAAACAAGCCCCCTCGTTGGAGGGGGCTTTTAACTTCTATAAGAAGCGGTTTATTTCTCTACCTTTTCGTTTGGCACAATGGCGGCCAGCTGTTTGTAGAGGTCACGCCGCCAGGCATATTCGCTCTCGGCACGTTTAATAAGCTCTTTGGCCAGTTCCGGGTTGTCGCGCATCAAGCCTTTAAAGCGGTTTTCGCCGCTCATATAGTCAGCTAACGGCAACGTCGGTGCGCCTAACGGGGAGTCCACATGCAAGGGGTTTTTCCCTTCGTAGCGGGCAGCCGGGTTGAAGCGGTACAAAATCCAGCGTCCGGCTTGCACAGCACGTTTGGCTTCGCCCATACCCTTGGACATATCAATCCCGTGTGCAATACAGTGCGAGTACGCAATCACCAACGCCGGCCCGTCGTAAGCATCAGCTTCCGCCAAGGCCTGAATGGTTTGGTTCATGTTGGCACCCATGGCTACTTGCGCTACATAGATGTTGCCGTAGGTCATGGCAATCATACCCAAATCTTTTTTGGGCATCTGTTTCCCGCCGGCCGCAAATAGGGCTTTGGCACCCAACGGGGTGGCTTTAGACATTTGACCACCGGTGTTGGAGTAAACTTCGGTATCCAATACCAAGATTTTGATGTTCTTGCCGCTGGCTAATACGTGGTCCAACCCGCCGTAGCCAATATCGTAGGCCCAGCCGTCGCCACCCAAAATCCATACGGATTTGCGGATGAGGTAATCGGCTAAACTAAGCAGGCGTTTGCAGGTTTCGCATCCTTTTTCGGCTCCTTGGTTGAGGATTGCTTTCAAATCAGCTACGCGTTTGCGTTGTGCTTCCACGCCCGCGTCGGTGGTTTGGTCAGCCGTCAAAATGCTGTCAATTAAAGCGGTGTGCGCTTTGAAGTTGTCGTCTGCTTTGGCAGCTTCCAAGGCAGCTTTAGCGTCGTGGTTTAGCTGGTCAAACGCTAAACGCATCCCTAGGCCAAATTCAGCATTGTCTTCAAACAAGGAGTTGGCCCACGCCGGTCCTTTGCCGTCCTCGCGTTTGGCGTAAGGGGTGGTGGGCAAGTTGCCGCCGTAAATGGAGGAACAACCCGTGGCGTTGGCAACGGCTAAGCGGTCGCCAAACAGCTGGGTTAACAGTTTTACGTAAGGCGTTTCACCACAGCCGGCACACGCGCCCGAGAACTCAAACAAGGGCTTTTGTAACTGAGAACCCTTTACCGATTCTTTTTTGGTTTTTACTTCGGCTTGTTTGAGGCGCAGGAAGAAATCGTAGTTTTCAATTTCCTGGTCGCGCACATCTAACTGGTGTACCATGTTGATGGCTTTTTTGGCAGGGTCTTGCTTGTTTTTGCCGGGGCAGTTAAACACACACGCACCGCAGCCGGTGCAGTCTTCCACGGCTACTTGTACGGTAAACTTTTTACCGGCCAAGTCGGCTTTGCCGTCGGTAGATTTAAAGCCTTTGGGGGCATTTTTCAGTTCGCTTTCGTCATAAGCTTTAATGCGAATGGCGCCATGCGGGCACACTAAAGAGCAGAACCCGCACTGGATGCAGGCCTCAGAATCCCAGCAGGGTACTTGAAGCGCAATGTTGCGTTTTTCGTACTGGGTGGTGCCGGTAGGGAACACGCCGCCTTCCGGCATTTTGCTGGTGGGTAGCTCGTCGCCGCGGCCGGCAATCATTTCGCCCAAAACGTCTTTTACAAACGCCGGGGCCGAAGCCGGAACAGGGGCTTTGGTGTGCAAAGTAGAAGAAACCGTAGCCGGGTATTTTACTTCTTGTAAACCCGCCAAGGCAGCATCTACCGCTTTGTAGTTTTTCTGCACCACTTCTTCACCTTTTTTAGAGTAGGTTTTTTCAATGGCGTGTTTAATGTCGGCGATGGCTTTTTCCGTCGGGATGACGCCCGCAATACCAAAGAACGCGGTTTGCATAATGGTGTTGGTGCGGCTGCCCATACCGGTTTTTAATGCAATTTCGGAAGCGTCAATCACATACACTTTGAGCTGGCGGTCAATGATGAGTTGCTGCACTTCGGCCGTCAGGTGGTTCCACACTTCGCTGGCGTTATAAGGCGAGTTGATAAGCACGGTAGCGCCTTTTTTGGCTTTACCCAGCACGTCATATTTATCCAAGAAGTCAAACATGTGCACGCCAATGAAGTCCGCACTTTGAATGAGGTACGGGGCGCGGATGTAGTTTTTGCCGAAGCGGATGTGCGAGGTGGTCATTGAGCCCGATTTTTTAGAATCGTACACAAAGTAACCTTGCGCGCAGAACCCGTTGGCGGAAATAATCTTCATGGTATTTTTGTTGGCCCCTACGGTACCGTCGGAACCTAAACCGTAGAACAAGGCGGCAAAAATATCGCTTGCGGCCTTGCTTTCCAGTGTGGTTTTGGGCAAGGAGAGACCGGTCAAGTCGTCGTTAATGCCAACGGTAAATTCTTTTTTGGGTTCGGCTTGGGCCAGGTTGTCAAATACGGCTTTTACGTCGGAAGGAGTAAAGTCTTTAGAGCCAATTCCGTAGCGGCCGCCGGTAATAAGCGGGGTCTGCGCAAATTTGGCTTTGGCTTGCTTGGTTAAGAATGCCGCACAGACGTCTTGGAACAGCGGTTCGCCCAAGGCACCGGGTTCTTTGGTACGGTCCATCACGGCCACTTTTTTGACGGTAGCGGGGATGACGCGCACAAAGTCCGCAATAGAGAAGGGGCGGAATAGTTTTACTTTAAGTACGCCCACTTTTTGGCCTTTTAACGCTTCCACAGCGTTTTGCGCTACGTCGGCACCGGAACCCATAATTACAATGAGGCGTTCGGCATCCGCGTCGCCGATATATTGGAATAAATCATAGCTGCGACCGGCGATTTTGGCAAATTTAGCCATTTCTTCTTTTACAATACCGGGTACGGCGTTATAAAATTTGTTGACGGCTTCGCGCGATTGGAAGTATACGTCCGGATTGGCGGCCGTACCGCGTACAGTGGGGTGTTCGGGGTTTAAACCGCGCGCTTTGTGGGCGGCAATCAAATCGTCCGAAATCATTTCTTTCATTTGTTCTTTGGTTAGCGGTTCTACCATATTTAGTTCATGGCTGGTGCGGAACCCGTCAAAGAAATGTACAAACGGCACGCGTGCACGCAAGGTGGCGGCTTGAGCAATTAAGGCCATATCCATGGCTTCTTGCGGATTGTCCGAGCATAACATCGCCCACCCGGTTTGACGCACGGCCATGACGTCGGAATGGTCGCCAAAAATAGATAGGGCGGTGGTGGCAATGGCACGGGCAGATACGTGAAACACCGTGGGGGTCAGTTCCCCGGCAATTTTGTACATATTGGGGATCATGAGTAACAGCCCTTGTGAGGCAGTAAAAGTGGTGGTTAAAGCACCGGCTACCAAAGAGCCGTGCACCGCACCGGAGGCACCGCCTTCGGATTGCAACTCATTTACAGAGGGGATATTACCCCAGAGGTTGGTTTCGCCTTTGGCGCTTTTAGCGTCACAGATTTCGCCCATCGTGGAAGAAGGCGTAATCGGGTAAATAGCAATTACTTCGTTGGTAGCATGGGCGACGTGCGATACCGCGGTATTGCCGTCCATAGCAACTAGTTTAGCCATAGTTAAGAAGTCTCCTTGTGTAATATAAAACGGTTTACTGGGTTATTCCAGTACCTTTACATTATACCATTTTACCGGGTATTTTGCGGGCCGGGTTTAGGGGGAAAAAGGCGGTTGTTATTTGTGCTTTTTTTTATTATACTAAAGATACAATTTATTCTGTTTTTGGAACCGTATGTGGAATACGGCTTACTTTTGACACCAAAAGTTAGCGTTCACGCCAAAAACAGCCATTACAGGCGCAAGAGACCGGCTTGCAAACCCGGTTTCTTGTGCCGAGTGTTTGTTATTAGAACAAACCACGGCTGTTTTCGTTGGGGAAGGTGAACGCTCTCCAAGGTGGATAGCCGTTTTTCTATGGGTTTCATAAACAGCTAAATTGAAAGAATAATAGGAGGTTGTTTATGAAACAACTTAGTACCCGGCGGGGTTTCACGCTTATAGAGTTGTT
>JAZLAA010000152.1:0-2726 GCA_045612945.1 Elusimicrobiaceae bacterium | reverse complement strand
GGTGACCGCACAGAGGCTGCGCCACCCGGCCCCTACAACCGCTGCACAGCCGCTGGAAAGCGAACTTTCTACCGGCAAAAACGTCTATGCCGTACAACAGGAACATTTTGTACAAGAAATTAAGCATTGGATGTCCATCTTACCGCAAGATACCTATTCCTTTACCAAGGTGGTGGAAACGCTTAAGGCCCGCAACCGCACCGCCCAGTTTTCTATTGGTGAAGCAGCCGGAAAGTTAGCTGCTGATGTCTTTTTTGTAACCTTTGTAAAAACGTTAATTCAATGGGCCTCGCAAGATGATACGCAAACTCCGCTGGCCAATTTAGCCGTTTTAGCCCCACAAGCCGCTGAATATGACTTGCTGGGCAAAGACTGGGCTCACTTAGTGCAATTAGTTCAGCTTTTACAACCCGAAAAACTGGCCGATAACTCCCGCGGGGCTGTTTTTAAAGACAGCACCTTCTTCCGTTACACACAACCGGCATTGGCAGAAATTTTTGATATGATTTACCTCTATGCGGCTGCCCCCGGGCGCAGTGCGCAGGAACAGACACATATTCTCAAGTTGTTGGAAGATTTTACGGACCCGCATATTTATGCCATTACTACCCGTTTAAGCGCACTGGCGGTAGCCGCTAAGTTAGTAGATTTAAGCACGCCGGAGAAATACAATCAACCTGCCCTGTTACCACAACTACCGATTTCTGCTGCGTACGCGGATAAGATGGCCCAACAAACCGTGGATATTTATGATTCGGTTACTGCGGACGGCGTTTTGGCCGGCATGCAGGATTATGGTTTGAGCGCTAAGCAAATGAAGGAAATGGCCGATAATGTAGCCCGCCTTTATAACGTATTTGCGCGTAAAACTTCGGCCGCGTATCCGTCTATCTTGCCTGCTGGGCGCGACTATGTGGAAGAACGCTGGGGGTATAACGAACGCGGGCTGCGCGAAAAACAGCTCTACCATTACGGAGCACGGGTCAAAGCTTCTAACGGAAAAACAGTGGAAATGAACTTGGTAAACAATATCAACCAAGGAAAAGTAAAATATGACGTAGGTGATTTTGTAACTACCTTCTTAGTGGATATTTGTACGTGGCGTTTATTGGTAGGCGTGATTCGAACGGGCGCGGGGGTAGTGCGCGGTGCGGTACGTTTAGCATTACCTGCAACTTCCGCAAAACCGGCTATTCGTGAAATTCTGATCTTTTCGGAACATAATGTGGCCGAATTTAAAGCCATCCCTGTCCAAGATGTGCGATTGCGGGCGGATTATTTAATGTCACACCCAATCCCCAAAGTGGAAAATGCCCAAGAAGCACTGCAATTTTTGGGGTTAGGAGAAGCACCCTCAGCTGCCCAAATCAAAAACAAGTTAAAAATGTTGCGCAACTTTTATAGCCCGGATCACTACCTCCGCTTGGCTCAAGGCAACCCGGCAATAGGGGAATTCTTTGAAACCCAGTCTAAAAATTTAGGAAACATTAAAGATTTATTATTGGGCGGAAAAGGTGCGGCCCGCGGCACTACCAGCGCAGCGCTACGGCAACTGCCGGCCCCGATACACCACCCCTGGGAAGAAACCGCTAAAACGTTTGCGTGGTTATATATATGGGATGAGGTAGCCTCGATACCAAACTTGCCGTTGGAAGATGCCATGCAACAAAGAGCATTGCGCCAGGCCGAAGCACAATACAAGCCGCAAACTTATGGGGATACGCAATCCCAAACCCCGGGCAACCCGGAAAATGAACCTTTAAACTTTATACGCGACATAGCCGCTTTAACACCTCCCGAACGCAGAGGTTCTATTGTGCGTTTGCCTATTAACGTATATCGCAGTTTATTTAAAGACCCACTTTCTGCAGAGGATCGGGCCACATTTGCACGCAGTGCCCAGAACCTGTCTTTTGCCCACGCCTCACGTGCCGGAGATGTAAAAGCCTCGCAAGACCGGTTTGAGCAATTGATGGACATCCAAGCCCAACAGGCACAACAGGCATTAACTTTTTACTTGACGCAATATGCCCCCTACTTGCAGGCGGCCCCGAACGCGAAAAAAGAACTAAAAACGGCCTATCAAACCTATATTCAAACGGTAAGACAATGCAAAACGTTGGCTATGCAGGATATGCAAAGTGCCAAAGAAAAATGGACCCGTGAACATGAGAAGGTGATACGTGAAACTTCCCGCATTATGGTGCGAAGCGTCAGAGCTTTTGTTGCCCAGGAGCTGCCCTTGGATATTGAATACCGTTTAAATCTGTTAAAAGCAACTTATCAATCTGCGGTAGAAACACAAGATGGCCAAGAGCACTATCAGCCGTTGATTACCCCCCAGGAAGAAGCTCAGGTGACCCAAATTATTACCCGACAGTACCGGGTATATGAAGACTACCTGCTTACCATATTTACAGCAGAGCAGTTGGCCAAAAATAGCGGACAATCGCCCGATACAGTGCTGCAACGCAGCCTGACACGCTGGGAACAGGAAAGAACACGTACCCAAGAAGAATTGAAGGAAATAGAACGGGCGTTGCTCCAGCGTATGGACGAAGCAGAAGAACAGGTAATGTGGATCAACTTAGTTCATTATTTATCCTCACGCTTGCAACAGGATATGGAAAAAATGATTCCGGCTAATATGGAAGCCTATCCACAAGTACGTGAAAAAATGTTGCAAATTTTTGCAGATTACCAAAATAAGTGCAACCAATTATTGG
>JAZLAA010000151.1:0-5463 GCA_045612945.1 Elusimicrobiaceae bacterium | reverse complement strand
TGGATATTTTAGTGCAAGAACAAGTGGGCCGTGCCAACCCGGCGATTGTTTCTCAGTTAGTTAAATTGCATCAATCTTCTGTAAACCAAATTCCGGTGGAGGCGTTGGTGGAACAACTTGAAAACTGGCGCGCTGCCCACTATAATACAACCGATTCCCCCAAACTGCCTGCCCAATTAGACGGTATTTCCTTACGCAGCAACGCGGAAACACTGTGGTTGGTTACACAAATCCGTCTGTTGCAGTTAACCCCCGGGCTGGAACTGCCCGAAGTGCTACGCACGGCAGACGTAATCCACGAGTAACCCACCGGCGCAAACAAAAGCTATGAACTATAACTGCTTGGCCGCATTCATTTTAGGGGTGTGTTTATCCGCTTCGGTAGGGTATGCCCAAAAAACGAAAGGGATGATGGTGGGAGTAAGCGCTTTATCTAAATCCCGCGCGGCGGCGGTGCTGGAAGCCCGGCTGGCCCGGCAGTTAGTTGTATCCCCGGCGTACATTTCCAGCGGGGAGTTGTTTACAAATGTAGTGGTTGTAAATAAGGAATTTGCCGCTTGGCACACCTACGTGCCCGTGTATGCCCGGCATTTTGCCGCTTTAGATACACGGGCAGCCAGCGCACCGCATCCCTTGGGCTACCGCGGGGTGTTGGTGGAAATGTTAAATACGCAAGAGTTTACGCCTACCTTATTTCTGAACCCGCACATCCAATTTGTAATGAGTTTGCTGGATATTCAGTTTTATATGCAAAACCACGCCCACCATTTTCCGCGTGTGTTTGAAGTGTCTGCGCAGGGGGAACTGATTCCCACCTCGGTAGGCGTGGATCGGTCCGCTAAAGAAGCTTTTTTAAATGTGGCGGCTATTTTAAGTGAACAGGCCAAGGGGGGCGTAAACCCGGTGATTGTGGAACAACTGCTTTTGTTAAATGCACAAGCTCCCAACCGGGTGCCCGTTGCCGTATTAGAAACGCAGCTGGCCCGCTGGCTTACCGCGCATGATAATCCGCCGCAATTACCGCAGCATGCGGGGGTGCTTTCGCTAGACACTCCGGTGGAAGAACTGTGGTTGGCGGTGGAAATACGTCTGTTGCAATTAACCCCCGGGCTTGAGTTACCGGCCGGTTTGCAACAAGCCCGTGTAGTGCAAGACGAGCCGGCAAAATAACACTTTTTACCTCCAAATAAGTATAATAACACTATGGATACCAAAACGTTTAAAAGCGGTTTTGCGGTACTGGCGGGGTTGCCCAATGCGGGTAAATCTACCCTCTTAAACCAATTGGCGGGGGGAGTCTTGTCGGCGGTAACCCATAAGCCCCAAACCACGCGCCAAAACATTTTAGCGATTGATGAAGGGGAAACTTACCAAACGGTTTACGTGGATACCCCCGGTTTTTTAATTCCCAAATATAAGCTGCAGCAAACCATGGCTGATTGCGTGAACCGTGCCGTGCATGAAGAAGCCGACGTGGTACTTTTTTTGGTAGACGCGTCGCAACCCTACGCCGCCAACGCCCAATTGGTGGAAAAATTAAAAAAAGTGTTTTGCCCGGTGTTTTTGGTATTAAATAAAATTGATTTAGTTAAAGACGCATCTTCCCTCAAAAATCTAGAGGAACAAGTAAAAAAAGAGTTGCCGGTGGCGCAGGTATTTGCCGTGGCGGCCGCCAAGGGTACGGGCGTAGCGGCCCTTAAACACGCGGTTGCTGAGGCGTTGCCCGTCAGCCCGGCGTATTTCCCCAAGGGGCAGTGGACGGACCGTTGGGAACGGTTTTATGTGGCCGAGTTTATCCGCGAGCAGATTTTTTTACTTTACGGGCAGGAAATCCCGTATAGCACGTATGTAGAGATAGAAACATTTACGGAAGATTTGGGCCCCAAAAATTTTATCCGCGCCAACGTACACGTAGAGCGTGAAAGCCAAAAGCCCATTCTTATCGGCAAAGGCGGTGCTATGATTGCCAAACTACGTGAGCACAGCCAAAAGCGCATTGAGCAATTTTTAGGTAAAAAGTACCGTGTGGAACTCAATGTAGTGGTATCACCCAACTGGCGCAACAACACGGCCTTGCTGGAGCAATTTGGCTACATTGAAAAAGACGTTACGCTGTAGAAATTTATTGTTTGTTTGCAGTTAACTGCCTTGCTATTTCATCTAGCAGGGCAGTTAATTTTTGATACTGTTCCACACCGTCGGTATCTACAAATGGGAAGCACGCCACCCGGATACTTTCTTGCGCCACGGTGCGGTATTTTTTAAGGCCGTCTGCCAAGTTGGGGCGGCCCGTTTCCAAGAGTGCTTGGGCAATGTGCGCGCCCGTTAATTGCGGGTGCGTAAGCGCTAGCGTAAGGGTGGTGTAAGAGCGGTATTTCTCATCTGCAATCAGCGGCTTAAAATAAGGGGACTGTTGCGCCCAGTTTACTAAATAATCCGCGTGTTGGCGGCACAATTTATCCATGGCTTCTATCCCGCCGTGAGCCAGCATCCATTTGCACGCTTCGTTAGCCATCCAAATGTTAATGGTGGAGGGCGTATTTAATGTTTGAAATTGGGGCGCGTAAGTAAGCGCGTTTTGTAAATCCAAGAAAAAAGGCACGGTGCGAACCGGGTGTTTGGCGCGTTCTACGGCGCGCGGGCTTAGGGCCATCGCGCACGTACCGCCGCCGGCCCCCAAGCATTTCTGCAAGCCAAATAACAGCACATCATACGCGCCTGGCGGTAAGTTGCGCCCGCCCGCGCACGAAGTAGCATCCCACGCTACTAACGTATCGGGCCCGCGGGTTTGCCAAACGGTTTGCAGGTAATCGTCGGGCAATTGCACGCCGGTAGCGGTTTCGTTAGGCGTTAAAAGTACCAAACTGGTGGTGGTATCGGGTAAACCGGACGGCAAAAAGTCGGGCCCGGCCTCCACCCGTTTGCACGTTACACCGGGCACGCGCCGGGCCAGTGTGTGGCACCATAAGTGGCTAAAGGCTCCTATGTCCACGCCGGACACCCTGCCTTGGGCTAAACTCCACAATACGCTATCCATAGCGGCGGTAGCGCCGCCCGGGAAGAAAATAACCGTATAATCCGACGGGATTTGCAATAAAGCGCGCAGATTTTCGGTGGCCTCTTTGTATAACCCTTCAAAGCTCATATCTGCCGCGCGGTGGCTGCGTTCAAAAAGGGTTTGGTATAACGGGGCCGTACGCACCGAGGCCAACCCTTGCCCGGGCCCGCAGGAAAAACTGGAAGTAGGTAAGTCTAAATGAGAAAATTTCATATCATTTCCGGGTGGCAATCATTTTTTTAACGGACGGGGAGTTTAATTCCCACAGCGCATTTTTAGCCACCCAAACGGCGTGGCGGTTATCTTCATACAAATCTAAAATTTCGTGCGCGCACTTAATAGCGTGCGGCGTAAGGCGCGGGTTTTTCTTGCCAATGTTGCGCAGCGCCCAGTTTACGGCTTTATGCACCATGGGGCGCGGGTCTGCCGCGTGGATTTTAAGTAGCGGGAGCATTTTAAGCAAATCTTTATCGTCGGTTTTTGCCCGCGGCATCGCCAGCACCGCCAGCGTGGCAAACCCGGCGCGGCGTACAAATTCTTGCTCTTTTTTCATCCAGCGTTCGGCCAGTGTTAGCGGTTTTTTAACGCGTGCAAATAAATTTAAGGCGCACGCATCACAAATATCCCACGAGTTTAACCCGCTTGCCCACTCATCTAACAGCGAACGGGTCATTTGGGCGGGATCGGCCAGCATAGAGGCCAAGATACGTGCCTCGTGCACGCGCGTTTGCCACAGGGCCAGGGCCAAGGCTTGGTTGGGGGAGGATAGCGTTTTAGCCAGCTTGCGTAGCGCCGTAACCGGGGTTCCCACGGCAAACTGCGTGTTAATGCCAAAGCGTTTTTGCATTTGCGCTTTAAACGCCGGCGAGGATAACGCCCGGATGTTCTCTAAAATAGCGGTGCAGTTCATACGCCTCCAAAGCGGCGGTTGCGTTGGGCATAGACGTCCAGTGCTTTTTGAAGTTCGGCCGCGTTGAAATCCGGCCATAAAACGGGGGTAAAATAAAACTCGCTATACGCGGCTTGCCATAACAAAAAGTTAGAAAGGCGCTCCTCGCCCGACGTGCGGATAATGAGCTCCGGCTCCGGCAGCTGCGGCTGGTAGAGGTGGGCGGAAATATCGTCCATAGAAATTTGTTTTTTCCCGTCGGCTAAAAGTGTGTTTACAGCGTGCATAATTTCTTGCCGGGCCCCGTAATTAAGGGCCAGGTTTACCGTAAGCCCCGTGTTTCGCGCAGTGGTGGAAACGGCTTGGTCTATTTTGGCCAGCACAGCGGGGGGGAGCGGTTCGCGCGCGCCGCTAACCAGCAGGCGGTAGTTTTTTTGTTGGGCCTCTTGGGTGTAGGTGTCTAGCGTTTTGCACAGCAAGTCCATTAGCCCGTTAATTTCGTCTTGCGGGCGGGCCCAGTTTTCTGTAGAAAAGGCATACAAGGTTAAAAATTTTATACCCAACGTATGTGCGGCTTCAATCGTGCGCTTGACGGCGTTGGCCCCTTCGCGGTGGCCGGCCAAACGCGGCAAGTGGCGGTTTTTGGCCCAGCGGCCGTTGCCGTCCATAATAATAGCAATATGTTGGGGAATGTTACCGGGCATACTTACATTTTAGCATTTTGCAGGATTGGTATTTTGGCGAATTTTTACTATACTATATATACAATTTAATCTGTTTTTGGAACTGTATGTGGAATACAGTGGCGTTGTGTGTAGCACAATCCAGATCGAATCCAAAAACAGCCGTTTTAAGGCGCAACGTAAGCGGACTAATTACCCGCTTATGTTGTGCCGAATGTTTACCGTCTTGTACGGTAAACCACGGCTGTTTGTATTTTAGGGCATTCGATCTGGCCTAAACCAAATAGCCGTTTTCGCATACTCCCGGCAGATAAATTGTAAATCAAACTGTAAGGAGTAATCGCATGACACACAAAAACACCCGGCGGGGTTTCACGCTAATAGAGTTGTTGGTAGTAGTGTTAATCGTGGGTATTTTGGCGGCGGTAGCCGTGCCGCAATACCAAAAAGCGGTAGAAAAAAGCCGTTTGGCCGAAGTGTGGAGCAATTTGGCTTCCCTGCGTAAAGCCTTGGCAGTGGCGCGGATGACCCCGGAAAGTTTTTCGGGCGGTTTATCCAGTTGGGCTCCGCAAAACTTGGATGTTTCGCTGTCTTGTCCGGACGGGTCGGGGGCGCAGTGTTGTTACCAAGATGACCATTTCGGATATTCTTGTTATTATTCCGGAAATTCCGAAGGCTATGCGGGTATAGCTTCAGAACTAGGCACAACAGGAACCTATGTATTCTGGGATGGAAGCTCTGTGCGGCTGGTATTAGATGACAACGGCCGTCACTGTGTTGATTGGGACAGCGGAGCTTCTTGCAAGAAATATGGGCAAGAGTATTAGCTGTTA
>JAZLAA010000150.1:0-4899 GCA_045612945.1 Elusimicrobiaceae bacterium | reverse complement strand
TCCCGTCTGTATCTATTACGCAACGGAAAAATTATCCAAATTACTACGGGTCACTCTTTGGCCATGGAACATATCCGCCGAGGGCTTTTAACCAAGGCAGAGGCAGACCACTCCAAAATCCAAAACATCCTTACCCGTGCCGGTTATCGGAGGGCCTATTTTTAAAGGGCCAAAAGGCCCTGGTAGCCTACATTTATTTTGTTTACACTATGGGTATGAAGGTGTATAGATATTTGGTAGGTATCGGGCTATGTGTACTACTTGTACTAAGCAGTACAGGGGTTGCTTTGGCCCAAAAGAAAAAAATATTAGACACGCTAAAAGAAGAACTTCCTACCACTACTACTAAAGCGGCCCGCAGGCTCAAAACTCAAAAATCTGGCAATGTAACCCATAATCCGGCTTTTAGTCCCACCTCCCAACGCGTTTTACTGAGTACAGCTGCAGCGGCACAAACAAGCACCACACCAAGTCATTTATTGCCAAACGAAGCTGGCTCTATGGAACCGGCCAATACAGTGGCTGCATTACCTATGCCCCAAGTAGAAGGCCCGGCCCCGGTACAAGTAGCCCCGCTTTTGGGCACTGGCACCAACTTAACAGGCACAGCAGCGTTGGCCACATATTTACCCACGTGGCGGCAGGAGCTAGGGGCCCTGTTTAGCAACGAACAGTTAGATGCGATAAACCAAGCATTTGCCCAAACCGATAAAGATCTATTTAGCGTAGATGAAGTAGGAAATACAATTTATAATCCTAAACGCAATTTGGATGATTGGGATTACCACGAACAGTTTAAACGCAATTTATTAGCCACAGGGGTTGCTTTTACCGAAGCACAAACCTACCGGCTTTTCGCATTGGGGGTCCACAATAAATTTTCAGGTATTTTTAAATTGTCTAACCTCACGTCTTTTATGCTGGCCAAAGGGCATTATCCTAACCGACGAGCTACGGACGAAGCAGAACGTCTGTTGGCTGTCAAATTATACTCCGCCGAGCGGAAAAACAGCACCAAAACCGATCCGCTAAACCAACGCTTGCGCCAATTACGTAACGATAACCGTATCTATACCCCCAAACGTACCCCCGAGCAAATTTTAGCGGAATTGGGGCAACATATACAAACCTATCATGACTACCCCGAACCAAATAGCGGATTATACGCAGCCGTCATGCATGCAACTACTCGTCATGATGTAAGTAATCCAACGATTGCCAAACTGGAACAAATAAAACGCCAATACCAACGTATGGCAACCCCGCAAACTCCGGCCCAAACATTAAACAAACTGGAACAATGGCTTAGTGCACATCCGGATAAAAAATTCCCTAGCTTTTCATCAACCGATCAAGAAGAACGCGCCTTGTATACGGCCGCTACTAATGCCTATTACCGCGCCAAAGATAAAAACGACCCCGTCATTGTAAAATTGGGTAGTTATGTAATGGGTAAAAAAGTGCGGCTTAATGCTATGTCTTCAGAGCAAGTTTTTACTGAACTGGTCAACTATATATCTGCAGAAAACAAATACCCCAAAAGAGCTTCATATCTGTATGATACAATCTACAAACGTCTTTTCAATCATCGCTCTACTATGGTGGACGGCAAATATCAAGACCCGTGGCTGCAGAAAATTTATGAATTAAAAGTGGCCGTGCAAAATGCCCCCGAAAGTAAATTTACCTTAACGCCGGACGGAGAAGGGGGGTATGTTTTAGAAATTGAAGAACCGGCCGCCGAAGAACTGGACGTTACCACACCGCAACCGGTGGAAGAATTGGCCCCGGTGGTACCTTCGCCGCACACTATCCGTTTACGCATTAACGAAGAAACTAAAAATTTAGTGCTGGCCACGCGCGACCACGCCGCCTTGGAACGGCAAGAATTTTACCCATGGCTAATGTCTATAAGCCAGCCTAGGAACATCGCACAAATTGCCGACAAAAATACCTCAGAGGCGCTGTTTGCACTTGGCCGGGCTATTAACTTTGACCTCAAAGCCGGGCAAAGCCGCCCGCTGGTAACACGCTTACTGCAAAGCGTTAACAATTATGTGGGCATCTTGGGCAAGCAAGAAGGCGTGTTCTATAAACTTATTTATCGCGGGAATGCACAACCTAATTTTTTGCCGCGTGCCAAAAATTTCCACGTCGTGGCCGAAACACGTGGGCTTAGCTGGAACGGCGAACTGGCCCCTCAAGTGGAAAAAGTGCGCCAGCGTGCAACTTCCAGCGTTTACCTGGAAGGGAACAAAGAAATAGCTACCGCTTTAGGCATAAGCCCCCAAGCCGATATCCAAACCGTAAAACAGGACTTTGAAAACCTAATAGCGGATTTATTGCCCCCCGGCTACACCGTACGTATGGGCTTACACGAACTTGGCCTTACAGGCACTAATTTAGAAAGATTTCAAAACGGACACGTACATATTCACCTGGAAGACACCAGCACCCAAGCCGATGAAGAAGGTCTGCAAATTGACCACAGTATTACCTTAGATGTAAAAGTAGGCCGATTTGCCGGCCAGTGGGATGCACAATTCTATCCGTTTAGCAACGCGCAAATTGCGCAAAATTACCGCACGCTGTTTGACTCTTTCTTAGACCAAGAAGCCAAAGATAAACTGGCTGAATTAGCACAATAAATTCAACGGAGCACTTGCTTTACATAAGCGCATTTTATGGCTACAAAATTAGCAATCTAAAAAAAAGATTGACAATTTTGCCCCAACTATGCTAAACTAGCATTAAGCCAAGGCGAGTGCTAATTACACCACCGAAGCAATTTGTATTTTTAGGAGGAAATATGGCAGAAATTAAATTCAAACCGCTGGGCGACCGCGTGTTTGTAAAACCCATCGAGCGGGAAACTATGAAAGGGGGGATTATCATCCCGGACACCGCTAAAGAAAAACCCATGGAAGGCGAAGTCTTAGCCGTGGGCGCCGGTAAACTGACCGATAAAGGCGAACGCGCCGCTATGGACGTAAAAAAAGGCGACCGTGTGCTCTATGGCAAGTACTCCGGCACGGAAGTAAAACTGGATGATGAAACGTTTTTAATCTTGCACCAGGACGAAATCTTGGGGATTTTAGGGTAAATTAAGAGGATACATATATGGCAAAACAAATTGTATATGGCGATGAAGCCCGCGCCAAAATGAAATCGGGCATTGAAAAAGTAGCCAACGCCGTGCGCGTAACCTTGGGGCCCAAGGGCCGCAGCGTGGTGTTAGAAAAAAAGTTCGGCTCCCCGCTTATCATTGACGACGGTGTAACCATTGCCAAAGACATTGAACTGGAAGATAAATTTGAAAATATGGGCGCCCAGCTCATCCGTGAAGTAGCCTCCAAAACCAACGACGTCGCCGGCGACGGCACCACCACCGCCACGGTTTTGGCCAACGCCATGCTTACCGAAGGCATTAAAAACATCACGGCCGGCGCCAACCCTACTTTAGTGAAAAAAGGCATTGAGCGTGCCGTAGAAGTAACCAAAGAAGCGTTGGAAAAAATGCATAAACCGGTTAAAACCAAAGAAGAAAAAGCCCAAATTGCTACCATTTCTTCCAACGACCGCGAAATCGGCAACATGATTGCCGAAGCGATTGAAAAAGTAGGCGCGGAAGGTGTCATTACCGTAGAAGAAGGCAAAACCGCTACCACACAACTAGACATTGTGGAAGGGATGCAATTTGACCGCGGGTACATCTCACCTTATTTTGTAACGGATTCGGAACGCATGGAATGTGTGCTGGAAAACCCCTACATTATTATTACCGATAAAAAAATTTCTTCTATGAATGAGCTGCTGCCCATTTTGGAAAAAATTGTACAAAGTGGTAAACAATTCTTAATTGTAGCCGAAGATGTAGATGGCGAGGCCCTAGCCACCTTGGTAGTCAACAAATTGCGTGGCACTTTAAAGGGTTGCGCAGTAAAGGCTCCCGGCTTTGGGGACCGCCGCAAAGAAATGCTGGAAGATATTGCCGTCTTGACTGGCGGAAATGTGATTAGCGAAGAACGCGGCATGAAGTTAGACAAGGCCGAACTGCCCATGCTCGGTCAATGCGCCCGCGTGGTGATTGACAAAGAAAATACTACCATTGTTTCCGGTAAAGGCGACAAGGCCGCCATTGATGCCCGCACCGCCCAAATCCGTAAACAAATTGAAAACTCCACCAGCGAATATGATAAAGAAAAACTGCAAGAACGCTTGGCCAAACTTGCCGGCGGGGTTGCCGTTATTAGCGTAGGCGCGGCCACGGAGACCGAACTTAAAGCCAAAAAAGCAAAAGTGGAAGATGCCAAAAATGCCACCAAAGCCGGCGTAGAAGAAGGCCTTGTACCTGGCGGCGGAGTAGCCTTAGCGCGCTGCCAAAAAGCATTAGACGGCATTAAAGAAGAAAATGAAGATATCCGCACAGGTATTAACATTGTGCGCAAAGCCTTAACCGCTCCCTTGAAACAAATTGCGGTAAATGCCGGGTTAGACGGCGCCGTAGTGGTAGACAAAGTACTTTCCATGAAAGGCGTTGCCGACGGTTATGATGCTGATAAAGACGAATACTGCGGTTTGTTAAAAGCCGGCGTAGTGGTCCCGGCCAAAGTGGTACGCACCGCCTTGGAAAATGCGGCTTCTATTACGGGAACTGTACTCTTAACTGAAACTCTCGTAGCCGATGCCCCGGAAAAAGAACATACCCACGCCCCGGCCGGAATGCCTGGAATGGGCGGCATGGGCGGCATGATGTAATGCGTTAAATTATACCGCGCTTAAACGCCCCGGGACACTCTCGGGGCGTTTTTAGTTTTTTAAATTTGGCCAGCTAAGGCCTTTACTCTACGCTCAAAAAACCTCACTAAAGAAAACGTGATTTTATCCGGGAAACTTTTT
>JAZLAA010000149.1:0-1608 GCA_045612945.1 Elusimicrobiaceae bacterium | reverse complement strand
CCTCCGCCAAACCCCCTCCCGCCCCCGAAGCCGGCTCGCCCGGAGCCGCCGCGGCCTCCGCCGCGCCAGTTACCATACTTAATAGCTAGGGCAATAAAAAGGGTAATGGCACTGTATCCGCACAGCAACCACACCGCGGCCTCTTGCACAAAGCGCCACAAAAAGCTAAGGCCGTTGAGCAGTGCTAACGATAAAAAAAAGCCAAACATGGCTGCCGTGGCCAGTGCGGATAATTTAAGAATTTTTAAAAAAGATTCTTTTTTCAACGCGGCAATTTTTTGGTCAAGAAAGGTAAGAGCAAGCATCCATCCGACGTAGGAAAGCGCAAGTAAACAAACCAGCCACCCGGGTATATCATCCAAAAAGGTGGGAATGCCTTCCTCCTCCGGGCCAGCGGGGTTGTTTTGCGTTGTAAGCTCTTGGCCGTTTAACAAAGACACCAATGCGCGGGTACCGCTTATAATGCCGCCGGGTAAGTCCCCGCGTTTAAAATGGGGAATGACGTAATCATCTAAAATCATCCCGCTTTTAGCGTCGGTTAGTATGCCTTCGGCCCCGTAGCCCACTTCTATACGCACTTTGCGGGCTGAGGGAACGATAAGAAATAAAATGCCGTTATTGGTTTTAGCATCCCCCACGCCCCAATGGCGGCCCAACTGATAACCGTATTGTTCAAGGGGGAGGCCGCGGGTATCTTTTAAAATGACTACGGCTAAGCGAAAATTTTTCAGTTGGTCAATATCGCTTTGCAGTTGCTGGCGGGTGACGGTGTCTAGCAGGTTTACTTCGTCCACAATATCGCTGGTGTAAGCGGGAAAAGTGAGGGAGTTTTCACTCCCCCACAAAAAAACAGCACTTAAACAGGCCAGCACGGCCCACACGGCTTTTTTCATTCAAACGATACTACCGGTACTTGGTCTGCCCCTTGCGTAGCTGAAAAAGTTTGTTTGCTCTCATAATGGCCAAAGGAACGGGCAATCCACCCCGCCGGGATTTGGCGTAAACGGGTGTTATAGCTACGTACGGCTTGGATGTAGTCTTTGCGGGCTACGGCAAGACGATTTTCGGTTCCTTCCAGCTGGTCTTGTAAGGCCAAAAAGTTTTGGTTGGCCTTTAATTCCGGATAGCGTTCCACCACTACCAGCAAGCGGTTTAAGGCGGAGGTTAAATTATCTTGTGCTTGTTGGTACGCCTGAAAATTTTGTTGATTGGATAAATCCGCGGACGGAAGGGGCGCCTGTAAGGCTTTGTTGCGCGCATCTACCACTTGGGTAAACGTATTTTGTTCGTGGGCGGCATACCCTTTTACGGTATTTACCAGGTTGGGAATTAAATCCGCCCGGCGTTGGTATTGGTTTTCTACCTGGGCCCAGGTAGCGGTTACGCTTTCGTCCAGCCCGGCAAATTGGTTTAATGTATGGACGGCGTATAAGATAACCCCTACTACTAAGGCAACGAGTATGATGAGTGTTTTTTTCATGGTTTCTCCTTATCTTTCTATAAAAACAGTTTCTTGCGGTTTTAGGCCGCGCCCGTTGGCAAAATCATACGCGGGCATAGGTTTTTTGCCGGCGGGTTGTACTTCGCGCAACCACACCGCACCTTGGG
>JAZLAA010000148.1:0-6242 GCA_045612945.1 Elusimicrobiaceae bacterium | reverse complement strand
CTCAGGCGCATTTGATGCGAAGGGTTGGTATTAAACGGCATAAAGGGGCCGTTTTCTAACGGGACGGTTTCTAAACTAAAACGCCCCAACGCGGTGCGGGTTAAGCGCAGCAGCGGGTAATGGACGTGCGCCAAATATAAGGTTTGGTTGTACTGGGCGGTGGTAACGCCGGCTACGTCGGCCTGCGTATAGGGGACGGACAGTTCATACGGGGTATTTCCGTCCATCACCGGGCCGTTAGCGGTGTAAAAACGCACATACCCGGCCCCCAGCTCCAGCACGTAGGCCTCGCCGGTGCTAAGCACAAAGGGCAACACGCGGCACGCCTGGTCGGCATTTTTAGCCGTGCCCATGTAATAGGTCCCCGGCCGGTTGGAAACGCCCCCCTGGGCGTGGACAAAGAAGTTCTTGGCTTCCCGCAGCCAGGTGGCGTGGGCGGCCGCGTCGGTGCGGGCATAGAGGGAAGGGCTGATTTCCCCTCCCGTAAACGAAGGTTGCAAGTGGTGTAGTACCATTTAACGCACCTCACTAAACGCATCTTGGGTGGTATTTATCAGGCAATTTTCCGACATATTACTGCGCCGGGCCTCCTCCAAGTACGCGTTGTATTGCTGTTGCAGGCGGGCCGAGAGGGCGGTGTCGCCGGTGATGGCTAGGGCCGTATCGGCCGCTAACGCTAAAGCCAAGCACTTGGCAAAGGCGGGGTCAAACTGAGTTTCCTCGGTAACGCGCCGGGTATAGCACACTTGGGCCTTTGCCGCGGGCGTAAGCAACACCCGCAGGTGCGGTTTGGGCAAAAAACGCTCCTCAAAAGGCAACGCGCGGGCGGGGTCTTGCAGGGTAAAAACGCGGCGGATAAACAGCGCCTGCGCCGGGTATTTGTAATAATAGACCCCCCGCGTGGCTCCCTGCGGCGGCCGGGGCACGGCCACCAACGGCTCTTGCGTGGCGGCAAAGGCCCAGTTGTGGGTACGCAACACTTCATCACGCACCGGTTCATAAAACAGCTTTAGGCAGCGGGCGGGCTCGTTCTCTTGCTCCAAAGAAGCAATGGGGAACTGCCCTAAATACGCTAACGCCAGGTTACAGATATTTATTTTTGAGTTCATTTTACTCCCTCCGTAAAATTAAAAAATAACTAATTTTTGAATATACTTATTTATTAAGTTTTTATTTTTTTATATATATTTTTATATGTTATATAAAATGCAAATTTGATATAGTTTTTGCGTTTTTATGTTTTAAATAAACAAATATAATTTTAAAAATACTTATTTTTTAAGTATTTTTATTTTTAGACTATATTTTGAATAAATCAAATTATAGGTTTTAGACCATATTTTTATTTTTCAAAAGTAGGCCAAACGTTTGGTTGGGTAGGAGGTTGTTTGCGCGTACTTTTTGCCCGGATGACCGCCCGAAACGGTATTTTTGGCGGGTTCCCCCCACTTTCGGGGCCGCTAAAAGGGCGTTTTGGGCCAAAATACCCGGTATTTGCCACGTTTTTGCCACTATCCAACCCCAAACACCCGGCTAAACGTTTTAAAGGGGCGGATTCCCGCTACCGGCTCCGGAAATAACTTCGGGAGAACCCGCGGCAGGGTCATTATGGGGTCTGCGGCAGGGTCACTATGGGGTCTGCGGGCAGGGTCATTATGGGAACCCGCGGGCAGGAATGTTGTGGGGCCCCTGCAGCCAGGACAAAATAAAAATTAGTTGGCCACACAACGCGGGAGGACGGGGGACGTTTCTCCCCCGCCCCAATTGCCGCTTAGTGTTGTTCGGCCATATCCGCAATAAAGCAGGAAATAGCCCCGGCGGTAACCGTACCGGTTACGGTGTAATAGATACGCACATACCGCTTAAGCCCGGCCGGCAGGGCCAAAGCAAAGAGGTTTTTAGTGGTATCGGCCAGTTGCGTGCCGGTTAAGGTAACGCTGGCTAAGGTAACCGGGGAGGTAAATACCGAGTCCGTAGCCGTCTGCACCGCGGCCACCACTTGGGTAGCGCCCGTAAATGCCGTATCGGCATGGGCAATTACCGCCAAGCTGCCCGGTACGGCGTCACCCGCGGCGGTTAAGTCGGCCGTGTGGGTGCTGGCCCCGGTAGAGCGCAAGGCTTGCGCATCTGAAAGTACAAGTGTTTTATCAAGTAACATAATTTCTCCTTCGTGTTTTAGGGGGGCGGCGCGGCAAGGTTCCCGGCCGCCCGGGGGCATTAGCTTACGACGCCTTCCGTATCGGTAATGGCATCACAAATATGCACGGGGATTTCGTTAAACGTCATCAACGGTCTGGACGTAATTTGGTCCGGCGTGTATTGGATGTTAGAGCGGTTGGTGGTCAGCTTGGGCAAGGCCGCTTTGACGGTGCGGTTCATGTACCACACGGGTTTACCCATAGATAGACTTTGGATTTTTTCTTCCAAGTCGCACATATCGTCAATCAAGGTAGAAGGTACGTTGGTAACATCAATGTTACAAATGCGCCCGGCGTAACGCCAGTCTTGCACGGCCAGGCCCAGTTTCCATTCAAAGTATTCCTTGTAGGCGGGGAACTCGTTGCCGGAGGCATCTACGTGGTTCACCAGCCCGTAATCTACGCGCTGAATGCCCGCTTTGGAACCTTTGGGGAAGAACGTGAACACTTTATCGCTGTCCCACACCACCAGGTAAATAGACGAGTTTTGACCCGGCGTACTGCCGCCGGCATTGATGACGTTGCGGGAAGATTCCGCCCCGGAAAGCGCGCTGTAACGGGCGGCTAAGCCGGTGAAACGCTCGGGCGTGGCGCCGGAATTTCCGTAAATCAGGTTAGACGCCATAGAGGACGACATCCCCGCAATAATCGCGCGGGATTGGCCCGTGCGTACTTGCTCTACGTGGCCGCCTTTTTCGGCTACCAGTTTATCTACTACGCTGTAGGCCGACAACGTGCCGTAACTTTCCACCACTACTTTGGTGGTGGCTTTGGCCGGTTCAATGCCTTGGTAGGCGCGGCGCCAGGTTCCTTCGGGAATCCCGGTGCGCACGGCGTATTCGTGGCCGCTATCTAACGAGCTTTCCGCCACTACGGCGTCGTTAATAATATCGTTAGATTGGCTGAGTACCTCGGCGATTGCCAACTCTTGGCCCGAAGGGTCAAACTGTTTGGCATAATCTACCAGGTTGTAATGTTTATCTGCAATAATTGCCATAATTTCTCCTATTCATTTTTTCCGTACAACGCCTGGGTGAACGTTTTATCGGCCGGGGCAGTACCGCTGCCGCCGGGCGTAAGGTCTTCACTCATGCGTTTACCAATCCCGTGAAAGGTACGTACCATCACCGGGTGATTTCCAAGCCCCGTGGTTTCTAACAGTTCGCGCAGGGGCGCCCCGCCAAATACGTCGGCCGCGTGCACCGCGCAGGACACTTCCTCCTGCCAATGTTCCCCAAACGCTTCTTGGGTTTGGCGGATCCAGGCGGCTTGCTCGTCTTGCCGGGCTTGGTCGGCCGCTTGCGCGGCTTGCTTAGCGCGGGCATCTTCCAGGGCAATCCACTGGCCCACCACCCCGGCCGGCAAGCCGGCTGCTTGGGCAATTTGTTTCAACGCCGCCAACGTTTGGGGCGTGAGGGAGGAATCCTCCGGCAGCGTAAGTGCTGCATACGGGTCTTGGGTTAAAAGGGTGTCGGTGTCCGGTTGCGGGGCTTTTGGCACCGACGGGGATAACGTTTTTTCAGGTAAGTTAGTCATCTTGGGGCTCCTGTAGTTGTTGGTTAATTTCGTTTTGGCGCGAGTGGAGCTCGGCCATATATTCGCTACGCATTTGTTGATACGCACCGGGGGCGGCTTGCTCTATTTCTTCCAGCAGTAGCAGCCCGATACTGCGCTGACCGCAGTGAAAAGCGGTGGCTAACCCGTCGCCGGGCACAAAGCCGTGCTGGCGCACTTGCGCGGCTTGCAACAGCCGCCATAACACCCGGCGGCCTTGCGGATTTTTCAGCACGTGCTGTAAGTCGGCCGTGTGGCGTGCGTGAAGTTTAAGCGAGGCGGTTATTTTGGGCATACGGCAAGCTCCTGCGGGGTTCTTCCAATAAAGCGTTTGCTACGCCTAAACTCTCCAGCCCTTCACGTAGCGCACGGCGGCCGTCTATCTGGGCGGGCAACGTGGGGTCTAGTTGCGCCAGTTGTGCACACCAAGACACCCCTTGCGACAACGCCTCCAACTGCGTGGCACGCTGGGCTTGTGCAATACTGGAAATATAACGCACCTGCATCTCCAACCCGTGCAACACAGACGGCGCGGGCGTAATAAACCCCTGGCGCAGTAAAATGTGATAGGTGCGTTCTACCAGCGGGTCTAAAAGTTCGTTTTTAAGGCGTTCCAACACCGGGCCCAAGAGGAGCATTTTTTCTTGGCGGCGTTCGGCCACTTCGGTAGCGGACAAGTTGGCGTGGTCTTGCGCGGCCAGCATCATAAACACGTCGGCAAAAAATTGCGAACGGATGGTTTGGCGCACGGACTCCATGGCACTTTCCAGGGCGGCTAAATCGGGCCGGACGTCGTAGGCGGGGCGCACGGCGGCTTCCCCCAAGCTGCTACAGCGCGTAACCCCGCCGGGCAAGAGGTTCACTTCCCCCTGCACCTGGGACGATACCATTACCGGCGGGTTGGTGCTTTTATCCAACGCCACCAGTTTGGTTTTTTGCATTTTTTGCAACATTTTTACGTCGCCCAAGCACTTCCACCCCGGCCCTTGGCCATAGACTTGGGAGGTGTTTTTCACTTCCCAGCGCGCGGCCACCACGGGGAACTCGTGATATCCCCCTTGGCGCAGCAGTGTGCCGTCCGGCATAAAATAGACCGAGCGGAAAGCAAAATAGCGCCGGTCGTTATAGCGGCCGTTAGCACTGGGGTTGGGGAAGATGAGGTGGATTACTTTATGCCCGCTTTGCCCGGTGGGCCGGGCCAGTTCCTGTTGCAACGCGCCGGGCAAACGTTCTTTGCCAAAGGCATGCGCCAGCTCAGAAGCCGTCATCACAAACTCACGCCCAAAGGTATTGGGGCGGCCTTTGTCGTCCACGTCCAGCACATATTCCCCCACCGTAAACGGACGGCAAAAAATACCGCCTTTGGGGTCGGCCTCTACCAAAAATGCGGCCGTGCCAAACACGCCTACTTCTTCGTACACGCCTTGCAGTACGCTGTAGAGGTTGCTTTGGGCAAAGGCACTTTGCAGCTGTTTTTTTACGTCTAAAAGCCACGCACGCGCGCCGGGCAGTTGGGTAAGGTCTTGCGGTTCCAACGTCACGTCAAACCAACTGCGGGACGGGTTCGTAAGCCCGCTCATCATACCGCTGGTTAAAATGTTAACCGCCAGCGAGGCGGAGCTGTCTAAGAGGGTTTTGTGGTCTATGCGCCGGCCGTTGTTGGGCGTATCGGCCTCAAACATCCCGCGCGTAGGCGCGAGGTAATTGCGCAGTTCTTTCCACGTAGAAACCCACGAAGCACGCGCTTGTTTTAAACGTTCATACCGCTGCAGGTACGACGAAACAATCGATGGATTTTGATTCATAACTATTTTTCCTTTATGCACCAAGGTGCAAAATTTACTATCATAAGTTACACGGAGGCAACCTATGACAGGACTTATTTTGATTTTCCTTTTTGTAATTTTACTAGCGGTGCCGGGGTTTTACTTAATTACGCGCTGGGTATTTCCGCAGGGCAGTAAGAAAAACGCACGGCGTATTGCGCTGGGGTTGACTATTTTGTTAGTAGCCGCATTGGCGGCCGGGCTCATAGGCCAACTTTAAACGCAACAGCTAATTTTGGATTGGGCGGTCTGTTTGTTTGGCAGACCGTCTGTTTTTTTGTTTTTTAAAGCGCGCAGCAGGTGCTTGAAGGAGGGCGCGCACAACGAAGTAAAAACTACTTTGTAGCTTGATGTTAGCAAATTTTGTTAGTTTTGTCAAGTTTTTTAAAAAAGCGTTGTGCCGTTGTTGCCGTTATTGTTGCCGTTACGCTGTTGCCGTTACGCCGTTAATGTTGCCTTAGCGAGCCACACCCGCTTTTGCCGTTTGCCGTTAAGGTTGCCGTAGCGGGCCGTCAAAAGACGGTAAAAACAGTTAAGAAATTTTGCTTGTTTGAGCAACGCGAGTTGGCAAAATTTCCTGTTTTTAGTGTCTTTTGCTAGCGTTGGCAACGAGCTTTTTGCGTACTTTTTGGCGACCCAAAAAGTACAAAATAATTATTTAATG
>JAZLAA010000147.1:0-12210 GCA_045612945.1 Elusimicrobiaceae bacterium | reverse complement strand
TTACCCCCAAAACTAGTTATGCGGATATGATGGGAGAGATAGGAATCTATGCTAATTTTAGTCAAAATCTCAACGAAATGGCGTATTCGTGTACCGTAAACTCAGCAGATGGGAATCCCCAAAACGGTATTTTATTTTGCCAGGCGTTGGCCGGGGATGATGCACGTTGGACGATTCAGATGCCCAGTTAATGTAAGTTTCCCAAAAAAAACGCGTCCCCGGGGTAACCGAGGGCGCATTTTTCATGCTATCTTGTTTGTTAATTGGGTTGGAAGGGGTTGGCGTTTTCGGCCGCTTGCTTGGCAACGGCTTCTGCCCCCCAGGTAATATTATAGTTGATACCGTCGGCTTCCAGGGTGATTTTCTTTTCGGCCAGCAAGACCCCCAGCGCCACATACAGCACCGAGCTGGAGAGTTGAAGCGTTACTTTTAACTGCCAAGAGGTAGTTTTACCGTGGGCGGTCAAAAAATCCGAGATTTGTTTGACGGCGTTTTGGATATTTTCTTGTAATGGATTCATACTTATACCCGTTCAATGGCAAAAAGCGCATCGCCTTGTTTAACCGGTTTGCCGTTTTCCACGAGCACCTTTTTAATCACGCACGGATATTCCGCACGGACTTCATTAAATACTTTCATGGCTTCAATGAGGCAAATTACATCCCCTTTGGCTACTTGGGCACCTTCTTTTACAAACGGCGGGGCACTGGGCGTGGAACCACGGAAGAAAATACCCGTTAAGGCCGATTTCATCACTTCTTTATATTGCTCTTGGGCGGGTGTGAAATTAGAAGTAGAGGCACTGACGCTCCCCCCCACCGCTACCGGTACGGGTACTACGGCCGGTTTGGCTTTAACCAAACGCAAGTAAAGGCCTTTTTGGTCGTACTCGATGGTATCTAACTGGTTGGCCTGCATAAAGCTATAGAGCTGTTTAACGTCTTTTAAAATGGGTGATTCCTTAACGGTGGTTTTTTTGGTAACCGCTTTTTTTGCGGCCTTAGCCGTAGTTTTTTTAGTGATTGTTTTTTTCATAAGTTCCTCATTTGAAAAACGGATATCTCTATTTTACATTATTTGGTGCATTTGGGGCAAACAACGCGCGGTTTTGCTCCAGCGTGCGGGCAATATCGGTTAGGCACTGGGATAAATCGCGCGAGAGGGTATAGCGGATATTGTCGCCAAAGGTTTGGGTATATACCGGGCCGGTTAACGGCAAAAACACCGTGCCCGCTTTGTTTTCTACCCGTTGGGCCGTAGCGGAAGCATCTGTCATTTCAATACGGTTTTGGCGGGAGGAAAACATAGAAAATACTAATTGGTTAGTGCGGGTATCGTAAAGGTGTACCAGCACGCGTGTTTCCAAAATGGGCGGCGGTTGGCCCCCAAACCACTGGACGCTTTCGGAACTGTCCGTCTTGGTGCTGCCGACGGTATAGGTCAGTTCGGCGCGATAATCGTAATGCGGGGCATACTTGGAAGGGTTGACCTCTACGGTTTCAAATAATGTGCCCAGCGCTTCGGCCGTAGCGGTTAAAGAGCCTTCCGCCAAGGCCAGTTTGTAAGAGTGGACGGAATTTTGGGAGTGATAGTCTTTAAATACAAAGTGTTTTTGGGCAATTTTGTCCGACACCAAAAGGACCGAGGCGTTCACCCGCGGGTCGGCCGCCGGGGCTGCAAAAATACCGCGCGGTAGTTTGTTGTGGTAGGAACAAGCAGACAGTGACAAAGCAAAAGCAAGTGCCCACAAGGATTTCTTCATACTTATATTATACCAAAAACACGTTGGGCTCGCACATAACAGACAGGCCCCGGTTTGGTGTGCCGGGGCCTGTGGTTAGGAGAATACTTATGCTATTTGAGTAGGGCTTTGCGCGAAAGCCGTACTTTACCGCTGTTATCAATTTCGACGCATTTTACTTCGACAATTTCGCCAAGTTGTAACACGTCTTCTACCTTGTTAATGCGGTGTTTGGCAATTTCGGAAATATGCAACAGTCCGTCTTTGCCTGGTAAAATTTCCACAAACGCACCAAAGGGTTGAATGGAAACCACTTTGCCTTTGTAAATTTTATTTACTTCCGGTTCGGCAGTCATCATTTCAATTTCGGCTTTGGCTTGGTTGAGTTTATCGGCATTGGCGGCAGCAATGGTTACGGTGCCGTCTTCTTCAATGTCTATTTTGGTGCCGGTAGACTCGGTAATGCGTTTAATGTTCTTGCCGCCGGGCCCGATAACCGCCCCAATTTTATCTACGGCAATTTGCATTTTGAAAATAACCGGGGCATAGGGGGAGATTTCTTTTCTCGGTTCGGCGATGGTTTTTTCCATATGGTCCATGATGAACATGCGCCCTTCTGTAGCCTGTCTAATGGCTTGGCGCAACACATCCAAGGGCATACCTGTTTTGAGTTTGACATCCATTTGGAAGGCCGTAATCCCTTTGCGCGAACCGGTCAGTTTGAAATCCATATCGCCCAAGTGGTCTTCCAGACCCATAATGTCGGACAAGACGACAAATTTGCCTTCCCCGCTAATGGCGCCCATGGCAATCCCCGAGCAGGGAGATTTCATCGGTACCCCGGCATCAAAAAGTGCCAGCGAACCGCCGCAAACGGAGGCCATAGAGGAAGAACCATTGGATTCGGTAATGTCAGACACGACCCGGATGGTATAGGGGAATTCCTCTTCCGAAGGGATGAGCGGCATCAATGCACGGCGTGCCAGTTCCCCGTGGCCGATTTCGCGCCGGCCCGGAGAGCGATCCGGTTTGCATTCACCGGTAGCAAAACCCGGGAAGTTGTAGTGCAACATAAAGCGTTCGTAGGAGGTATCTTCTAATCCTTCTACCATTTGTTGGTCATCCGTGGTGCCCAAGGTAGCTACGGCTAAGGATTGGGTTTGTCCGCGGGTAAACACGGCCGAACCGTGCGCGCGCGGCAAGTAGCCTACCAAAGAGCTCAGCGGGCGGATTTCGGTCGGTTTGCGGCCGTCCACACGCACGCCTTCGTGCAAGACCAAGTTGCGGGATTCTTCATACATGATGTTCTCTAGCGCAATCCCGGCATAAGTGGCGGCATTATCGCCATATTGTTCGGTAAGTTGGTCGGTGAAGGCTTTTTTGAGTTGGGCAACTTGGGTGTCACGGGTTTGTTTGTCGCTAAAAGCGTGGAGAATCTTTTTGGCTTCTTCGCGGAATTTCCCGTTGGCCAAATCCACCACTTCTTGGGGCAATTTTTCAACGACGTATTCAAATTTAGGTTTGCCAGCCAGTTCGCGCAGTTTAAGTTGCGCGGCGCACATTTTGTCAATTTCCGGCTTGGCTACTTCCATGGCTTTAATGATGGCTTCTTCTTCTACTTCTTTGGCACCGCCTTCCACCATTAAAATACCTTGCGCGGAACCGGCAATCGTTAAGTCCATATCACATTCAGGCAATGCCTGTTCTTCCTTGGTGGGGTTAACGATATACTCTCCGTTAATGCGCCCGATACGTACAGCGGCTACCGGCTCATTAAACGGAATAGAAGAAATAACAACAGAGGCCGAAGAAGCCAAAACGGACAAAATTTCGGCATCGTTGGTGGGATCTGCGGAAATGACCATGGCCGTTACGTTGGTTTCGCACGCAAAACCTTCGGGGAAGATGGGGCGCATGGTGCGGTCAATAATACGGGAAGAAAGCGTTTCTTTTTTGCTGGCTTTGCCTTCACGTTTGAAAAAACCGCCGGGGATTTTGCCTGCGGCGTAGGTTCTTTCTTTATAATTGACGGTTAGGGGAGTAAAATCGGAAATACCGGGTTTTTGCTCCTTGGTGGAAACGGCTGTGGCCAAAATGCGGGTATCCCCCATGCTGGCTACAACAGCTCCATCGGCTTGTTTGGCCATTAAACCGGTTTCCAGTTTAATGGTACCGCGCCCGACGGTTACTTCCACGCTTTGAATATCAAAGTTATGGTTGAAATTGGGCATGTGTTTTATTTCCTTAATTTGAGTTCTTTGGTAACTATTTGGTATTTGGCAAAGTCCGTGCGTTTTAAGTACGCTAGAAGGCGTTTGCGCTGGCCTACTAATTTGTTCAAGCCCGTTTCCCCGGCAAAATCTTTGGGGTTGGCTTTGAGGTGGTTAGAGATGTATTGGATGCGTTCGGTAATGAGCGCAATCTGTACCGCCGCCGAGCCGGTATCGGCCGGGCTGGCCTGGAATTTACTGATGATGTCTTTTCTGTCTTGGTTTGAAAGTACCATTTTACTTTACACTTAGGACTGCAACCTACCGACCAAGCCGCATTTATCCCAAAAACGACCGAGCCGGAGCGGAGTCCTTCTCCTTTTTAGTTTTTTATACTTACACTTAAGTACTTTGGTATTATAGCAAATAAAAAGCCCGCTGTGGGGCTTTTTATGGAGTGACTGTAAAACTTTATTTAAGTTCTTCTATATCATCCAGAAATAGCTCTTTACGAATGGCCTCTTTCATGTCTTTTTCCGAAAGTAGCGAAGGGGGCGTATCGGCCGGGGCATCCCCAAACTGGTTAGGCTCACGAGAACCTTCCGCAGACACCAAAATTTCCCAAAATTTAGAGCGGTGCAAGAGTTGGCGGAAAGTTTCTCCTTTGGGCAGGCGAATATCCAAGTCTTGCCAGCGGCGCATAACAGCACTCATAAACACCAGAAATAGGTATAGCGCGAAAAAGAGACACAGAATACCCCCTGTTTTGGGAGAGATAACCAACCAATCCAGTAAATCAGCAATCAGTACCGTATCGCGCCATAACCAGCACATCAAATCTGCCAGAGCCAATAAAGTGCAGGCTCTACAAATATCGCAAAATGTTTGGCGGCTGTCCCGCCCGCCGGGTGCGGCAAAATGGAGAAATCCGTAGCAAGTATTTTTAATAAAACGCATCATATGCGTAAGTATAACATTTCTATGTTTTTAGGTGCAAGTTAAAATAAAAGGGAAGTGCCCGCCACAGGGATGAATGCGGGCACTAGGGACTCTTCTTGTAGGAGGTTGATGAGTCTAACTTAAATCGTTATTTTTATTGTAGCGTTTTAGAAGGGCAAAAGACAGAGCCCTTTGGCCTAGAAGAAACAAAATTATGGCCTATCCTGAAGTGGGACTTTGGACCTACTTTGTATTTTGGGGTGGCAAGGATTGGTAGCCCAAGTTGCCTGGGGATTTGTTATACTAATAAATATGCTTAAATTACTCCAAAAAGCTCAAACGGTCCATGCGTTAACGCCGGATGAATTGAAGTTGTTACTGGCCTGGGAGACCCCCCAACCTTTGTTTGAAGCGGCTGATTGTGTGCGCAAACAGTTTGTAGGGGCTGGGGTGTATTTGCGTGGGCTTATTGAGTTTTCCAGCTTTTGCAAGAATGATTGTTTTTACTGCGGGTTACGCCGTTCAAACCCGCATGCACAACGCTACCGTTTGTCTGCAGAGCAAATTGTAGACACGGCTAAGCAAGCCGTAGAATACGGCTACCAAACGGTAGTACTACAAAGCGGGGAAGATCTGTGGTTTGATACAGACAAAATGTGTGAGATAATCCGGCAAATTAAAACACTGGATGTAGCCGTTACCCTAAGTATGGGCGAAAAAACACGAGAGGACTACGCTGCCTATAAAAAGGCCGGGGCGGATCGGTATTTATTGCGTATTGAAACGACTGATAAAGCCCTCTATGAAAAGTTGGACCCGCACATGTCTTTTGAAAACCGAGTACGTTGTTTGCAAGATTTAAAAGATTTAGGGTATGAAGTGGGAAGTGGTAGCTTGGTGGGGCTACCAGGCCAAACTCTGGAAAGTTTGGCGCAGGATTTACTGTTTTTTAAAAAGCTACCTGTGGATATGGCGGGAATAGGCCCGTTTATCCCCCACCCGCATACCCCGTTGGCCCAAGAAACCGCGGACGGGAATTTTGAATTATCGTTAAAAATGATGGCGTTGATGCGCTTGCTCCTTCCGGATATTAACATTCCGGCTACCACTGCCATGGAAACATTACATCCGCGAGGGCGGTTACTGGCCTTACAATGTGGGGCCAATGTGGTGATGCCTAATGTCACACAAGGGGAGTACCGCAAACAATATGAGCTTTACCCCGGTAAAATTTGTACGGCAGAGTCCGCCGAACAATGCCGGGGTTGTATTCAAACCAAGATAGAAAGTATCGGCCGGTTTGTTGCACCGGGCAAGGGATTTCGCGGGGATTATTTAAAACGAACCTAGAGATTTACTTGGCTATTAACGGTTCTTGAAGCCAGGTAGCCTGTGCCATTAAAAGTGGTAAAATTTGGTTAGCATCCCGTGAAGCATCCACAATGGCTTCTTTGGTAAAAGGATTGATAATGCAAACTTTACCCAGACAGTTTTGCTTAATCCAAGCTTCTGGACAATTCAGATGATTGGCATTACAAGATACGCTGACGGATTGTCCGGTTACCACAATATTTTCCGTATAATATTTTTTTAACAGCTCAAATTTAAATGCTTTAGTCAGGGCGTTTTTATAAGCCCGGGCATACGGGCAACCGTCCCACGTTAAAAGCAATACTTGTTTCTTGTTACCAAAGAGATATTCTTTATAAGTTGGATTATCTTTAATCCCATCGTAAACTTCTTGGGGAATTTTAAGAGCAACTACGTCTTGCAGAGCAATGGTTTTGCCGTTTACCTGCACTGCAGAAAGTTTATGGGCGGTAACCGCGTGCCAATCCACTGAAAAATATACAATACCCACAACACAAGCTAATAAAACAATTCCTTCTATAATATGCCCTTTCATATTCCCCCCTGTAAGCGTGAGGGTATTTTAACATATCCGGCACTGTGTTGCAAGAGCGGATGTGTTAAGGGGTGACGTCTTGCGGGCCGGAGGTTTCTGTTTGAGACCAGTTGGCGGTGGGGGCACGTGAAATACCGGACAGAGAGGGCAGCTGGCGAATTTTTTTTAATTCCCGAATGGTAGGCGTTTCTTGAGTTGCCTGGCGTAGCACTTGCACAATATGGCGGCCCAAACGTACTTCTTCTAATTCTTCCGCGGAAAGTTCCTCGTTAGTAAGCCAAAGTGACTGTTGGTAAATCAATGTACGTGGGTTGTATGCCCCGTGTGTTTTCATCCAAGCTTGGGTTTGGGCTAACACCTCCTCCGCAGTAGGGCATTTGCGGGGGTGGCGGATGTGGTAGAGCCGGTTTAGTTCGTTAAAAACCGGGGATTGTATCTCTAATTTTTTGGCGGTTTTTAAAACATAAAATACTTGCCGAGCCAAGCGAATCTCTTGCAAAGAGGTTTCATCCAATTCCGCAATGGGAATGGGACGGCGGTGGTCAAAGAACAACGGCTTTGGGGCACGGTCGTGAAGTGCTACAAAAGCTTGCAAATCCTCTAGCAGGGCAGGGGCTTTGGCAAGAGTAGGGTGTGCTTGTGCTGCCGGAACCTGTGCAAGGGCTCTTTCTAATTGGGTGGATAATGCCGCTTGGGGCTGCCGGGGCAGATACTGACTGGCTTTAAGCAGTGCAGGAGAAACTTCTTGTGCGGCTCTGGTTACTGTTGTGCCGGAGGTTGTCAAGGTTTTAGTGGCTGTTTCTATCAGGACCTTTTTTTGAGCATGTGCTAAGCCGAGGCAAACAAGGCCCAAAAAACCAGAAATAATATATTTTTTCGTATTCAACATGCATTTACTCCTCAAATGGGGTGGATTGTATGGGCTCATCTCCACCGGCGGATGAGTACGCTTTGTGCTTTTTCATTAAATTCCTGATGGTTTGCAACAAATGTTCATCTTCCGGTGTTTGTGGGGATTGTGAGGAGCGGGTAAGTCTGCTGCGTACGCGGGCGTATAGACTTCTTTCGTAGCGTTGGGCGCCGGAAAGTTCTTTTGGGGAAACTTTATGTCCATCCAAGGTTATGTATGAATGAGGTGGCCGGTCATGCCGGTTTACAAAGGTTTGTAGTTCTTCCAGCAGCCGGGTAAGTTGTTGCGTACGCGGGCGTTGCGCGTAGGCCGCAACAAGCGCATTAAGTTCTTCTATAACCGGAGTAGTGGGGATTTTGCCCAGCCGTGCGGCACGTAACAAGTTGGTCAGTTGGGTGCCCAGCAAATGTTCTTGTTGTTCCTCAGGGGTCATTTCGTCTTTGTTAATGGGAGCTTTATCATGATAAATTGTATTACGTGGACGGCGGTCATGCTGTTCCATAAATTCTTTCGTTTTGGCCAAAATATACTCCGGAGTGGTAGTGCCGGCAGAGTATTTATTGGCTAATTCTTGCAAATGACGTAACTGCGGGGAAGGATTTGCTTGTTGATTAGCTTGGTAAAGGGCACGGCGCCAAGCACGCCCGATACAAGCTTCTATTTGTTGGTTCATATTATGCTTATAGGACGGAATGTGGTACAGGGAGCTAGGGGCATGGCCATATTCGCGGATAAAGTCTTCTACCCAATACGCAACGTCTGCAAGGTATTTTTCTTGTAACCCTTTTTTAGGCTGTGGATTGGGCGCAGCAGAGGCGTTTTCGGGGGGTGTTTCTTGCAAAAGCAAAGGGATTTGCGGTTGTAAAGTGGGTTGGGCGGTAGCGTATGTGGTGGTAATACTTTGGATTTGACCGGTGGCTGCCTCTTGCAGAAGGTGCCGGCTGTAATCCTGTGCAATCATTTGCAATTGCTGAGGGGTACATCCCCCGTAGTAGGTAGTAGTAATTTGTAGCACCGGCTTGTGTTGCAGGGCCCGTGCGGCGTCTTTGGCTATTTCTGTTTTTTGGCCCCACGCGTAAAAAGGGCTAAAGAGCCATATTAGGCCTATCAAAAAAATAAAGGGATATTTCATACCCCTTTATTATAAAAATAATGGAAAATATACCACAAGAGACAAAGGACCTAAAAATACAGTGGGCCCTACCACTCTTTATATTTTTCTAAAAGCAGGGCCAGTTGATTTTTATCAAGGGACGTATCTATTACCGCCTGTCTTTTCTGCGGTTGGATAATGCATACGGCCTTCATGCAGTACTTATATAGCCAGGAAATGGGGCAATTTTCCCGGTGGCAAGACCACTGGTAGCGGTTACCCAGGTTGATGACCCGTTTGCGGTAGTATTCCCCGTATCCTTTTTCTTGAAACAAGCGGGATAATTCTTGTGAAAATTCGTGCGGGCGGGGTTGGTTGGTAAAAGAAATAACTATAATCCATTTTTGGTTGCCGGTAAGGTACTTCTCATACTTATGATCCCAGTTCATGGCATCGTACACGGCGGGTGGAATGGTTTCTACTTTTACATTTGTAAGCGGAGCCGTTTTGGCAATTTTGCCATTCATGTGAACAGGGGTTTTAGGCATGGGTTTAAGCGTATTTTCCCAGTCAACCGATGCGGCAAAATAGGCAACCAGCCCTAGGATGCACAAAATCAAAATAATAATTTCAACGGCAGAACCTTTGGTTTTTAGCATATTCATATTATACTTCCTTTTTAAGCAAAAATGTACTACAATATAAGAGATTTATAACGCACGCACAGCGCGCGCGTAATTTTTGTGATTAGGAGAAACGCAACATGGTTAAAAAAACCACTAAAAAAACCTCCGCTAAAAAGGCGGCCGTTAAAAAAACTGCTGTAAAGAAAACCGTTTCTAACAAAGTTAAAAATACTAAATATGTATATTCTTTCGGTGCCGGAAAGGCCGAGGGAAATGGAAAAATGAAAGAACTGCTGGGTGGCAAAGGGGCCAACTTGGCTGAAATGTCCGGTCAACTTAAATTACCCGTTCCCCCTGGTTTTACCATCACTACCGAAGTCTGCACTTATTACTGGAACAACAAAAAAACCTATCCTAAAACCTTAAAGGCCGATGTAGAAGCTAACCTTAAAAAAGTAGAAAAAGAAACCAAAAAAGAATTTGGCTCTGCAACTAACCCGTTGCTCGTTTCCGTACGTAGCGGGGCCCGTGCTTCTATGCCGGGGATGATGGAAACTATTTTAAACATCGGGCTAACCGAAAAAACCATTCCGGGGATGATTGCCAAGACTAATAACCCTCGCTTTGTGTATGATGCTTACCGCCGCTTGATTATGATGTATTCCGACGTAGTGATGGAAAAAGCCGCCGGTATTGAACCCAAAGACGGCGAAGGCATCCGCAAAATTTTGGACGGTATGATGGCTGATAAAAAAGCTCAACTAAAGGTAACGGACGATACCCAAATTCCCGCCGAAGAACTTAAAAAACTATGCGTAGAATTTAAGAAAACCGTTAAAAAAGTGTTGGGCAAGGAGTTCCCGGATAACCCGGTGGAACAGCTTTGGGGTGCTATTGGGGCGGTATTTGCTTCTTGGAACGGCAAACGCGCCATTGCCTACCGTGCTATTGAAAATATCCCTAATGATTGGGGTACTGCCGTTAACGTACAAACCATGGTGTTTGGTAACATGGGTGACACCAGTGCTACGGGCGTGGCTTTTACCCGTAACCCGGGTAACGGCGATTCACACTTCTATGGCGAATACCTAATTAACGCCCAGGGAGAAGACGTGGTAGCCGGGATTCGCACCCCCTCTCCGATGAACAAGTGGTCTACCAATGCCCACTCCAAACACTTGCCCACCTTGGAAAAAGTAATGCCCAAAGTGTACAAGGAATTAGACAATATCCAGAAAAAGTTAGAAAAACACTTCCACGATATGTTGGATATTGAGTTTACGATTGAACACGAACGTTTGTGGATGTTGCAGTGCCGCGTGGGTAAACGTAACGGAATTGCCGCTGTGCAAATGGCACTGGACATGGTAAAAGAAAAACTCATTACCAAAGAAGAAGCTGTTTTGCGCGTAACGCCTACCCAACTGGGCGAACTTTTGTTGCCCGCTATTGACCCGGCGGCTGAAAAGAACGCCAAAGCCATTGCCCAAGGTTTGCCGGCCGGCCCGGGCGGTGCATGCGGGAAGATTGTGTTTAACTCCGCTGATGCCATTACGCTGGCCGAAAAAGGGCAAGCGGCTATTTTGGTGCGCGAAGAAACCAACCCCGAAGATATTGAAGGCATGCGTGCCGCGCAAGGTATTTTAACGCAACGCGGCGGGATGACTTCACACGCGGCGTTAGTAGCGCGCGGCTGGGGTAAGTGCTGTATTGTAGGGTGCGGCGAACTGGAAATTGACCTGGCCAAGAAAACCGTTAAAATGGGCGGAAAAACCTTCAAAGAAGGCGATGAACTGACCCTTAACGGTACCAAAGGGTATGTGTATGCCGGGGCGCTTAAAATGTTAGGTGCCGGCGAAGGCAATAAAAATTTGGCTAACTTTTTAGCGTTGTGCGATAAAGTGCGCGTGTTAAAGGTGCGTGCCAATGCCGATACGGAAGATGACGCCATTAAAGCCCGCAAGTTTGGGGCCGAAGGAATTGGATTGTTCCGCATTGAGCATATGTTCTACGGCAAAAATTCGGAAAAACCGCTGTTTATTTTGCGTAAGATGATTTTGGCCGGCAATGAAGCCGAGCGCAAAGCCGCGGTGGAAGAATTATTCCCGCACATGAAAAAAGAAATTAAAGCTACGCTAAAAGCCATGGCCGGGTACAGCGTAACGGTGCGCTTGATGGACCCGCCGCTTCATGAGTTCGTTCCTACCTTGCCTGACAAACAAAAAGAATTGGCCGGGGCGCTTAAAATCTCTATGGACACGTTCAAAGAACGCGCCGCCGGGCTCCACGAAGTGAACCCCATGATGGGCCACCGCGGTATTCGCTTAGGGGTAACGTACCCGGAAATTACCAACATGCAGGCACGTGCGGTGTTTGAATCTGCGGCCGAGCTTATCAAAGAAGGCGTAAAAGCCGAGCCGGAAGTGATGATTCCGTTGACCTGCGATAAGAACGAAATTATTACTCAAAAAGCACTCATCCGTGCCGCGTATGATGAAGTAGTTGCCAAAACCAAAGTGAAAAAATTGAAATTCTCTGTAGGAACGATGATTGAAATCCCGCGTGCGGCTGTATTGGCCGCGGATGTAGCCACCGAGGCGGATTTCTTCTCGTTTGGTACCAATGACCTTACGCAGATGACGTTTGGTTTCTCACGTGATGACATTGGTTCGTTCCTGCCTGAATACTTAAAGCAAGGTATTTTAGAGCATGACCCGTTCCAAACGCTGGATCAACACGGGGTGGGCCGTTTAATCCAACATGCTGTAATTGAAAGCCGCGAAGT
>JAZLAA010000146.1:0-1773 GCA_045612945.1 Elusimicrobiaceae bacterium | reverse complement strand
GTATAATCTGGACAATCCTTTCTTAGCCCGCTTAAAAACGGATTTTAAAGGCAAATCCATTTCATTTGGGTTCCACCAGCAAGCCGACGTACAGATTTTGGAAACCGACAAATTTTCCTTTACCTACAAGGGAGAAGCCTACCTGTTTGACCGCGTATTTGAGCGACACGACAAACTAAACGCCGCCGCCGCTTGTGCCGCTGCCCTGGCACTAGGTATTAGTATGCAACACATCCGTCAAGGACTTGCTACATTTATCCCTATGCCCATGCGTTTGGAGCGCGTTCAAAAAGGCCCGGTTTCTTTTATTTTGGACTATTATAACGCCAACCCGGCCAGTATGCAAAACGCATTGGAAATTTTAAGCCGTACCCACCGGCCCCGTATTGCCGTATTAGGGGATATGAAAGAACTGGGTGCCACTTCTAAAGAATACCATCGCCAAGTGGCACGCCACGTACTCGATGCCGGGGTGGACACGGTATTTTTAGCCGGCCCGGAAATGAAATATACCTACGAAAAACTGCAAGAAATGACCGGAATGAAAGTGTGGTACGGTCTTACTCCGCAGGAGTGGATGCCCGAGTTAAAAAATACTCTTAAACAAGGAGGTACTTGTTTAATGAAAGCATCGCGTGCCATGAATTTTGAATCTGTATTTAAGGAGATTTAGTATGCTTTATTACTTAACCCAGTTTACCGAGCATTTTAGTTTTTTAAATATCTTTAGTTACATCACGTTTCGCACGGGAGGGGCGATTTTTACTTCATTTTTCCTCACGCTCTTAATCGGCCCGGCGGTAGTACGCAAATTGCGTTCTTACAAAATCCAACAAATAGAACGCCAATACGGCCCGGCCTCGCACCTTGTTAAAAGTGGCACCCCCACCATGGGAGGGATTCTTATTCTAATTAGCCTTTTAGTGAGTGTGTTCTTATGGGCGCGGCTCAGTTCTGCTTATATTTGGTTACTAATTTTTACTACGATTTCCTTGGGAGTTGCCGGGATTATGGACGATTACACCAAACTGGTCAAGAAAAACCCGGAAGGGATGAAATCTTCCATCAAGCTGGCTATCCAGTTATTTACCGCTGTGATAGTAGTAGGATACTTAGCGTTGAATCCGCCTAACGCAGACTATGCCACTTCGTTAATTATTCCCTACATGAGCAAAATGTTTATAGACTTATCTGTTTTTTACTTTGCGCTTGCCATGCTTGTCATTGTAGGCACTTCCAATGCTACCAACCTAACAGACGGTTTGGACGGCCTGGCCAGCGGGTGCATGGTGTTTACCGCCATTACCTACGGAATTTTTGCCTACGTGGCTGGAAACGTAAACTTTGCCGATTACTTAAAAATTATTTACGTCCCCGGTGCCGGGGAAATTACCGTATTTATGGGCGCACTTATTGGGGCGTGTATGGGATTTTTGTGGTTCAACGCTTACCCGGCCCAGGTGTTTATGGGGGACACAAGCTCCTTGTTCTTAGGGGGCGTAATTGGCACAGCCGCGCTGTGCGTGAAGCAAGAACTTTTACTCCCAATTGCTGGGGGCTTGTTTGTAGTGGAAACGGTTTCTGTTATGTTACAAATGGGGTATTTTAAATTGACCCACGGCAAGCGTTTATTTAAAATGGCTCCCATTCACCACCATTTTGAACTCTTGGGCATTCCGGAACCGAAAGTCATTGTACGTTTTTGGATTATAGGGGTGGTGCTGATGTTAATTTCGTTAGCTTCACTCAAAATACGTTAATATGGCACGCTTA
>JAZLAA010000145.1:0-12672 GCA_045612945.1 Elusimicrobiaceae bacterium | reverse complement strand
AAACCATATTTACCCCGGCCACTACAACCGTATTTTTGGTGGGGTTTACGGATTTCACTTCGCCTTTTTTGCCTTTGTCTTTACCGGCCAAGATGAGCACAGTATCTTTCGTCTTTACGTTCATACCTATACTACCTCCGGTGCTAGAGAAATAATTTTAAGAAAATTCTTTTCTCTTAATTCGCGGGCAATCGGACCGAATACACGGGTACCTTTGGGTTCGCCATTGTCGTTAATGATGCAAACAGCGTTGTCATCAAAACGAATATAGGAACCGTCTTTACGTCTTTTTTCACGAGCTACACGCACTACTACCGCGCGTACCACGTCGCCTTTTTTAATGGCGGAAGTAGGGATTGCATCTCTAACAGAGCACATAATTACGTCTCCTAAAGTTGCAATATCCCGGTGGTGACCGCCACGCACTTTAAAGCACTGCACTTTACGCGCGCCGGAATTGTCAGCCACATTAAGGATACTTCTTAATTGAATCATACGTTTTTAACTCCGTAGTTTTTACAAAACTAAGCTCTGGCTTTTTCCACAATTTTGCAAACGCGCCATTTCGTGGTTTTAGAAACAGGGCGGGTGCTCATAATTTCCACCTTATCGCCGAGTTTGCTTTCGTTGGCTTCATCGTGCGCGTGGAATTTGGCAACGCGTTTAAGCGTTTTGCCATAGCGATTATCATGCACCAGGCGTTCTACACTAACGGTGCGGGTTTTGTTCATTTTATCAGACACTACGACACCCATAAGCACTTTGCGTTTAGCGCGGGTTTCTTTATTTTCCATAGTAACCTCTATTTCGCCGCCTTCTTCTGGTTAATTAACGTTTGCAGAAGGGCGATTTCGCGTCTTACAGCTCTAAGTTCCATCGGGTTAGCGAGGGGGGTGGTGCTGTGTTTGAAAAGAAGGTTGAATTTCTTTTCTTGCGCTTTACCAAGCGCTTCGCTCAGTTCAGCCAAAGTTTTCTTTTTCAGATCGGTTTTTTCGTTGGTTTTCATAAACTACCTTCTCGTTACCAATTTGGTCTTAATCGGAAGCTTATCGGAAGCTAAGCGCATAGCACGCTTCGTATCTTCTTCAGAGGCACCTTCCAATTCAAACAAAATCCGGCCCGGTTTCACAACGGCAGCCCAGTATTCCGGAGCGCCTTTTCCTTTACCCATACGGGTTTCAGCCGGATGTTTGGTAATGGCTTTATCCGGGAAAATGCGAATCCACAATTTACCTTTCTTTTTAATAAAACGAGATAAGGTAATACGGGCCGCTTCAATTTGGCGGGCAGTAATCCATTTGGGCTCTAACGCCTTCAAACCGTATTCGCCAAACACCACTTCGGTTCCGCGTTTCGCGTTACCTTTAATGCGCGGGGCGCTGAAGGGTTTACGATATTTTACTCTTTTCGGCATCAACATAGTTCGTTTCCTCTATTTGGCCTGCGCAGCGGTCGTGGTTTCCACGGCGCCTTCGGCAGCACCGTTTTCCATATCGCGGTGTTTTTTAAGCTCGGTCATAATCTCTTTAGGAGATTTGGCAAAGTGGGTGCGTTTAAAGATCCACACTTTTACGCCAATTTTACCGCTGATGGTATTGGCTTCGGTAAAACCATAGTCAATATCGGCACACAAGGTATGTAACGGCACGCGGCCTTCCCGTTTCCATTCGGTGCGGGCAATTTCAGCCCCACCCAAACGGCCGGATACCATAATTTTTACCCCTAAGGCTTTGCCGGCCAACGCTTTCTCAATGGCCTTTTTCATGGCTGCGCCGTAGTGGGCACGTTTTTCCAACTGTTGGGCAATGTTTTGCGCTACCAGTTGGGCATCCGCTTCCGGGTTTTTAATTTCTACTACATTGACAAACGTCTTGCTACCGGTCATGGCTTCCAGTTCTTTGCGCAGGGCCTCAATATCGGCCCCTTTCTTGCCAATCACCACACCCGGGCGGGCGGTGTGAATGTTAACACGCAAGAACGCACCGGCTCTTTCAATACCGACGTAGCTAATCGCTGCCATTTCAAATTTGCCGTCAATATGTTTACGAATTTTGGCATCTTCCAAAATAAGTGCCGGCATATTTTTCGGCGCAAACCAGCGGGAGCGCCAATCTTGGATGTATCCTAAACGAATAGACCGGGGATGAATCTTATGTCCCATAACTTAGCGGCCTCCTTTTTTCTCGTCGGTGACGATCACGGTCAAATGACACATGCTCTTTTTGTAGGGCATAGCACGACCTTGCGGGCCGGGCTGCACTCTGCGAAGATGGCCACTGGGGCCCAAGTTCGCAAACGCCTCTTTAATATAGACGTGGCTAAAGTCAAGCTTTTTACCGGCTTTGACTTGCAAGTTAGCGGCAGCACTGTGTAAGGTTTTGGCTACCAAGTCTGCGGTACGTTTAGCAACAAACGGTAATACTTCTTCGGCTGCTTTCACATTTTTACCACGAATTTGGTCTAACACCAAGTTTACACGGCGGCTACCGTAGCGTTGAAATTTGGCTTTTGCACAAGCTTCCATATTCAATCCTCAATCCTTATTTCAAGGCCGTGGAATCTTTGGTGATACCACCGTGACCTTTGAACAACCGGGTGAACGAAAATTCACCAAGTTTATACCCTACCATACGTTCCGATACGTAAATGGGAAGGAACTTACGGCCATTGTGCACCAAAAAGGTGTGGCCCACAAATTCCGGCACAATCGTGCACGCTCTTGCCCATGTTTTGATAGGTTTCTTTTCGTTGGAAGCATTCATCGCTTGAACCTTTTCCAACAGGTTTAAGTCTACAAACGGACCTTTTTTAGTTGATCTTCCCATACTTATTTAACCTTGTTTTTTCTTCTATCGCTGATAATCATCCAGCTAAACGCTTTTTTGGTAGAGCGTGTTTTCAGACCGCGGGCCGGCTGGTTCCACGGAGAACGCGGAATGTTGCCACCCTTACCATGACCGCGGCCACCACCCATCGGGTGATCTACTGCGTTCATAGCACCGCCACGTACCGTTGGGCGGTTCCCGCGGTGGCGGTTGCGCCCCGCGTTACCAATGACAATGTTGCCGTGGTCTACGTTGCCAACTTGGCCAATGGTTGCACAGCAACCTTCGGGAACCAAGCGGATTTCTCCGGACGGCATCTTGATGTGGGCATATCCGGCTTCTTTGGCCATAAGTTGCGCTTGGGAACCTGCACTGCGGGCCAGTTGCGCACCTTTGCCAACTTTCAGTTCAATGGCGTGGATAAAAGTACCTTCCGGGATAAATTTCAGGGCAAGGCAGTTACCCACTTTAATATCAGCTTTCGGGCCGGACATCAGCGTATCGCCCACTTGTACGCCTAGAGGCTGTAAGATATATCTCTTTTCACCATCGGCATAATTTAAAAGGCAAATACGAGCACTGCGGTTCGGGTCGTATTCAACGGACACAACTTTGGCCGGGATGACGTATTTTTCTCTTCTAAAATCAATTTGTCTGTAAGCGCGCCGATGGCCTCCGCCAATGTGACGCACCATAATCATACCGGTGTTATTTCTTCCACCAGTTTTGCGCAGACCTTTGGTTAGGCTCTTCTCAGGAGTAGATTTCGTAATATCGGAATAGTCCGACACGGTAATCGTTCTGCGGGAAGGGGTATAAGGTCTAAACGATTTAATAGGCATAGTTTGTAGTTTCTCCTTCTTCTACTTCGCCGTGGCTTCTACCACTTCGATTTTATCGCCTTCTTTTAAGGTAACAAACGCCTTTTTATAATCAGGCCGTTTGCCCTCAAATCGACCCATACGGTGGGTCTTACCCGTGACGGAAATGGTGTTAATTTTTACAACGGTTACGTTGAATAGTTTTTCCACCGCGGTTTTAATTTCACCCTTGGACGCGTTTTTCCCAACGATAAAACCATAGCGGTTGTGGGTATCGCGTTCAATTAAACTCTTTTCAGTCAAGAGGGGCTTTTTTAACGTTTCATACACGCCGGACATTACTTGGCCTCCTTGGCAAACGTGCTCGTTAGGGTATTTACCGCATCTTTGGTAAAAATTACCTTGGAGCTGTTAAGTACCTCGTACGCATTGATATCTTGCGTTTGCATATGAGTCAGCCCCGCTACATTGCGGCAGGCTAACGTGGCATTTTCATCGGCGAAATTATCTAACACCAACGGCTTGCGCCCGGCAGACAAAGTTTTCAACACCTCGGCAAATGCTTTGGTTTTGGGTTCTTTGAATGTCAACGATTCCAACACCACTACATTGCCTTCTGCCAATTTGGTGGATAATGCCATCGCCAAGGCGGTTCTGCGTTTAGCAGCCGGCAAATCTTGGCGGTAAGAATGCGGCGTAGGCCCCCAGGCCACCCCACCGTGACGGAATTGCACGGCGCGCAAAGACCCTTGACGGGCGCGGCCGGTACCTTTCTGTTTCCACGGTTTTTTACCGGTGCCGGAGACTTCAGCGCGGGTTTTTACATCCGCGGTACCGCTTCTTTGGTTGGCCAAAAAGGCGGTAATGACTTCGTGCAAGAAAGTGGGGTTTGCTTTCACGCCAAACAAACTTTCTGGCAATGAAATAGTACCCGTTTCTTTTCCTTTAATATCTAAAACTTTTGTTTCCATAGGTCAAAGTCCTTACTTCTTGTTAGCCGCCTTAGAGGCAGATACTTTCTGCTGTTGAGGCGCCACATAGTGTTTTTTGTATTTGGAAGTTTCCAAGACGGACACGATAGACCCACGGGCTCCCGGAACGGAACCTTTTAAGAACAGTAGGCCGTTTTCGCTATCTACCTTGATGACTTCAATCTTAGCTACCGTATGGGTGGTGGTTCCGTAATGACCGGCCATACGTTGGCCCGAAATTACCTTACCCAAAGAACGACGGGAACCTAAAGACCCCGGAGCGCGGCTACGGTCAGATTGACCATGCGAATCCGGTTGGCCGGCAAAGCCATGGCGTTTCATGCCGCCGGCAAAGCCGTGACCTTTGATTTTGCCCTGTACGTCCACATAATCGCCGGGTTTAAAGATTTTTTCCAGTGAAATGACTTGACCAATTTCAAAACCGTTCACATCAGCCACACGGCATTCTTTCATGTGTTTAACCGGGGTAACGTTGGCTTTTTTGAAATAACCGAGTTCAGGTTTGTTTAGTTTGCTTTCTTTCACATCGCCAAAACCCACGCAAACGGCGTTGTAGCCGTCTTTTTCCTGGGTTCTGACACGTACAACCTTGCAATCTCCCGCTTTTACAACGGATACACCATGCAGGTTGCCTTTTTCATCAAAGAGCTGGGTCATGCCCACTTTTTCTCCGATCACGAAACGAAACGTAGCCGGAGCCTCTTTGACAGTTTCTGCTTTGGCCGGTTCAGCAACTTTTGTTGCCTCTTGGGCACCAGCAGCTTGTTTATTTTCTTCTGTCATACGTGTTTTACTTTTCCTTAGTTGCTTTTAATGGCCACATCTACACCAGCGGGTAAGTCTAATTTCATTAACTCATCCACGGTTTTAGAAGTGGGGCTTTTTAGATCAATCAAGCGTTTATGAATACGCATTTCAAACTGTTCTCTGCTTTTCTTATCGGTATGAGGAGAGCGAAGTACGGTGTACTTTTTAATCCGAACCGGTAACAAAACAGGACCCGCCACAATGGCCCCCGTTTTTTGCGCGGTTTCTACAATGCGCGAAACGGAAGCATCTAACATGCGGTGGTCATAAGAACGCAATTTAATGCGGATTCTTTCTTGGCCAAGTACCTTGGCTTTTTTATCTGTTTTTTCTGCCATTTTTAGTTTTTCCTTAGTATTTTTTAAAAAATATTTACCGGCAGAAACCCCTACTCCTGTCCGTTCTTTCGACGGGCGGGTTAGGAACCTTCTGCCATAAAATAATTCAGTACAGTTTATTATACCAAACTATTGTTCATGATGTCCAGTTTTTTAACACGTTCACCATATGCGTAAAACGGACATTTTTCCTTGGATATATTGTATAATAATTGAGGATTTTTGTAAAGGTATTCCCATGAAACCCAATTACGGATTGACCATCGTAAAAGACTTTCCCATTAAGGGAGTCAATTTTATTGATATTAATGGCCTGCTGGCCGACCCGGAATGTTTTAAGGCCGCTGTGGATAAACTCTGCGCATTGCTTATTAAGAATATCCCGGCAGACAAAATCAAAACCGTGGCTATTATCACACCGCAAGCGCGCGGGTTTTTATTTGGAGCCCCGGTAGCTTACAAATTGGGGCTTCCACTATTACTCGTACGCAAAAAAGGCAAAATTCCCAACAAACCCTATTCATTCCATATTACTAATGAATATGACAGCTATGATATGGAGCTGGACAGTGCCCTACTTACCAAGCACCCTCATTACGTTTATATAGATGATATTTTTGCTACCGGGCAAACGTTGGCCGGTATTAAAGAGGCTCTAGCCAAAAAAGGCAAAAAAATTATACTGGCCTTACACGTTACAGCCGTACCCGCTTTAAAAGGTATCCGCGAAAACACCCCTGCGTTAAAAGGATTACCTACGCGGGAAGTAATCTAGCAGTCTTTTCTACCACGTCAAATTCACATTAAGTACTTGCTTCGCAGACAACGGGGACTGCAGGAACTCCAAGCTGGCATTATCCACTTGAAAACGCTTAAGCCACAAAACTTCATCGGCTTTTTTACCTTCCGCCACACGCAGGTAATAAGGGGCCTGTAGATTTTCCCCTTCCAACTGGTATGTGCCTGAAATTAAAAAGTATGTTTCCAGTACGGGAAACGGTAAATCTGTATTTACACAAATGCGTGGAGAATCATCTTCTTTATCCAGCAAAGCAGTTACATTAAAAGAATCCGGCTCGGCCACCAGGCGCACCGGGTCCCTGCCGGTTTCAAAGAGAAGCGGGTCTTGCCCCGCACGCAACAAAACACCTTTGTAAGCTTTCGGCTGGTAAATTCGCACATTTAAATTCCAACGGGCCGTTTTAAATAAAGGGGCTTCTAAAGATAATTTACGCGTATTTCTACGCAAGTATACCCGGTAACCGTCCTCCGTTTTTTCCAAGGGGCGACACAAGCCCAATATACCGCTATCTACTGTTAAATTTTCAATATCTGTTTGAATATACAGCAGGGAACAGGCACGTCCATCTCCGTCCTCTATCTCCGGAATAAAAAGCTCCGCCTCGGTAACCGTTTGCGGTTCAAATTCCCACGCAAAACCAACCACACATAGAAATAATGCACTCAACACCAATATACTCTTTTTCATAAAACCTCTTACGGTACAAATAGTATAAATTGTTTGTTGTAAAAAAACAAGATTCATTTTTGAGATTAGCAACTATAAATTTGCTATACTTGAAAGGTAGTAAAAAAACAATTTGAAATCTGTTTTTGGTTCCTGCCCAGCAGGAGGACTCTTTGAGAGACCTACCAGACCGAAAATAGCCTGTTTAGGCACTACCTGTGTAAGCCGATCCCTTACGCAGGTAGTGCTGAATGTTCGCATTTTGATATGCGGATTACGGCTGTTTGATGTCTGGGTCTCTGGTAGGTCTCAGCGTTAGTCAGCCGTTTTTATTGGCTCCTTAAACAGTTCAAAAGGAGAAAACAAAATGAATAAAAGAAACACCCGGCGGGGTTTTACGCTTATTGAGTTACTGGTTGTGGTACTGATTATTGGCATTTTGGCAGCCGTGGCTGTACCACAATATCAAAAAGCAGTCAAAAAAGCAAGACTTACCGAATGGATAACTACCGTAAATACTTTAACAAAAGCTGCAGATATATGGCTCTTGGAACATGGCTGGCAAGAAGAACCTATTTATTTTTTAGGAAGCAAAACCGGAAACTATAACTTCGCAGAGTTAGACGCAGATATCCCTTGGGAAAGACATGACAGTTCTATAAATAGTCTTAACAAAATTGGTAGTTGGAACTTTGCTTGTTACAAACCTTCAACAAATTATGTATGCGATTTGTGTGTAGATACTACAAAGTCAACATGGAAAAACAACTGGTTGGGCAGTGGCAGAATGCTTTGCGTGCGAAGATGGTCTCACCTCCCTGAAAAAATTTGGATGCTAGGACAATTAGACGGCGCACAAGATGACGATGCCAAGCTAATTTGTCAACTTTGGGTACAAAGCTTTGGCACACAGCACATGGGAACAAGTATCGCTGAAAAATGTGCCGCATTAGGGATACAATAAAAAACAACGCGCCTGAAATAAATTAAAGATGACAACTTATAGAAAGGGCCCCTTTCGGGGCCCTGGTTTTACTACCGCACCAGTTTTTCCCCGCTCGTCATCCCGCAGTGTTTCTATGCGGGATATAGCGGGGGAATAGCAAGTTGATTTTGCTCATTGATTTATTCTAAAGTATTTTCATGGGTTACGTCTATATTCTTACCACTAAAAACAACAAAATGCTCTATATCGGTGTTACAAATAATTTAGCACGCCGTATATACGAACATAAACAAGGCTTACTTGACGGATTTACAAAGAGATTTCATATTAAAAAATTGGTTTACTATGAACAATTTGATAGTATTCAAAATGCCATAAAACGGGAAAAAGTATTAAAAGAGTGGAACCGTGCTTGGAAAAATCATTTAATCAATTCTTTTAATCCTTCTTGGAATGATTTATATGAAGATATCGCCTTATCTTTTTTATAAATTAAACAGAATGTGCCCCTCTTATCTATATCCCGCATTACAACCCTGCGGGATGACGAGATAAGAGGGGCCCCATAAATTACCCGGCCTTATAAATTAGGAAGAAAAAGGGCCCCTTTCGGGGCCCTTTCTACTACTTTGAAACTATTTTGCTTACGCAGCTACTTTAGCGGCAGTACGTTTTTCTACAATTGCTTTAGCAACGTTGGCAGGCACTTCCGCATAGTGGCTCGGTTCCATCGTAAACGAAGCGCGGCCTTGAGACAAGGAGCGCACGTTGGTGGCATACCCGAACATTTCAGCCAGCGGCACTTCGGCACGTACATAGCGCACGTTACCGCGTACACCCATCTCGCCGATTTGGCCGCGGCGGGAGCTTAAATCCCCAATGATATCACCGAGGTTCGCTTCCGGAGCGACTACTTCCACCTTCATAATCGGTTCCAAGATAACCGGGTTGGCTTTTTTGGCACCGTCTTTTAAGGCCATAGAAGCGGCAATTTTAAAGGCCATTTCCGAGGAGTCTACCTCGTGGAACGAACCGTCAAATACGGCTACTTTAATGTCCACTAAGGGGTACCCTGCCATAGCGCCGGAGTCCAATGCTTCGCGGCAGCCCTTTTCAATGGCCGGGATGTACTCTTTAGGAATGCGGCCTTGGGTAATTTCGTTTACAAACTCAAAGCCTTTGCCTTTTTCCTGCGGTTCTAAGCGCAAGAACACGTGCCCATACTGACCGCGACCACCAGACTGACGCACGAACTTGGTTTCTTGTTCTACGGTCTTGGTGATAGTTTCGCGGTAGGCTACTTGCGGAGCCCCTACATTGGCTTGGACGTTAAATTCGCGTTTCATGCGGTCCACAATAATATCCAAGTGAAGTTCGCCCATACCCGAAATAACGGTTTGACCCGTTTCTTCGTCTGTGCGCACGCGGAAGGTTTGGTCTTCTTCCGCCAGGCGCGCTAAAGCGTTGGACATTTTTTCTTCGTCCGCTTTAGGATTCGGCTCTACGGCAATAGAAATTACCGGCTCCGGGAACGTAATGCTTTCTAGCACAATCGGTGCATCGGGAGAGCAAATGGTTTGACCCACGCGGGAGTTCTTAATAGCCACGGTAGCAGCAATTTCCCCGGCGGAAAGTTCTTTTACTTCTTCGCGTTTATCGGCCATCATACGCATCATACGGCCAAAGCGTTCTGTGGCGTTTTTGCCCGGGAAGAACACCGCATCTCCGGCTTTAATGGTGCCGGAATAAATGCGGAAGAAGCTTAGTTTTCCTACAAAGGGGTCTGTTTGCACTTTAAAAATCAGCCCACAGAAAGGTTCGCTATTAGACGGTTTGCGGAAGATTTCTTCGCCTGTGTTGGGGTTGGTCCCTTTAACTGCAGGCACATCTACAGGAGAGGGTAGATAGTCGTTTACGCAGTCCAAGAGAGGTTGTACCCCTTTGTTTTTGTACGAAGAACCGCAAATAACCGGGAAGAATTTACCCGTAAGTGTACCTTTGCGGATAGCTGTTTTGATTTCTTTTTCGGTAAAATCCGTTTCTCCGTTTAAGTAGCGTTCCATAATGGCTTCGTCAAAATCCGCCAGTTTTTCAATCATTTCCGTACGGTATTGCTTAGCCAGTTCTAAAGATTCGGTCGGAATATCTACTTCGTTAAAAGTAGCACCGTTGTGGTCGCCGTCCCAAATAATACCTTTCATTTTAACCAAGTCAATTACGCCGACAAATTTGTCTTCAGCGCCAATAGGTAACTGAATAGGGCAGGCATTACCACCCAATTTTTCTTTAATGGAATTGGCAGAACGGATAAAGTCCGCACCAATACGGTCCATTTTATTGATGTAGGCAATTCGCGGTACGTGGTATTTATCAGCCTGGCGCCATACGGTTTCAGACTGAGGTTCCACACCCTGTACACCGTCAAAGCAGCACACAGCGCCGTCTAGTACACGCAAAGAACGTTCCACTTCGGCCGTAAAATCCACGTGGCCGGGAGTGTCAATAATGTTTAATTGGCAATCTTTCCACACGCAGTAAATAGCGGCAGAGGTAATGGTAATGCCGCGTTCGCGTTCTTGTTCCATCCAGTCGGTTACGGATGCACCGTCATGCGTTTCACCGATTTTGTGCACCTTGCCCGTATAATACAAAATACGTTCAGAGGTAGTGGTCTTACCGGCATCAATGTGCGCGATAATACCGATGTTACGGATTTTCTCTAACGGATAGGTTTTAAATTCAGCCATATCTTAATTTCCAATTACCATTTAAAATGAGCAAACGCGCGGTTGGCTTCGGCCATGCGGTGCACATCTTCGCGTTTTTTAAACGCGGTGCCTTCTTTTTTGGCGCCCAAGATGATTTCTTCGGCTAATTTTTCAGCCATCGGGCGGCCTTTTCGGCTTTGTGCGGCCCCAATCAACCAGCGCATAGCTAAGGTCGTGCTGCGAAGCGGTTTTACCTCGGTAGGCACTTGGTAGTTAGCACCCCCCACGCGCCGGGCTTTTACTTCCACCAGCGGGCGAACGTTTTCAATACATTTGGTAAAAACGTCTAGGGCATTTTCTTTGGTTTTTTCGGCAATAATAGCCATGGCATCTTCCAAAATGCGTTCGGCAGTGCCGGTTTTGCCTTCAAAATTCAATTTGTTAATAAACCGGCTTACCAGTACGGAATTATATTTGTAATCCGGGGCGGGAAGCGGTCTTCTGTCTCTGGGTCTTAAACCTTTTCTTGGCATATTCTAATTCACTCCTAAAAATTATTTGGCGGCTTTAGGGCGTTTTACACCATAAAGCGAGCGGCCTTGTTTTCTGTTTTCAACGCCGGCGGCATCTAACGCACCGCGGATAATATGGTAACGCACACCCGGCAAGTCTTTCACACGTCCGCCGCGTACAAGCACGATGGAGTGTTCTTGCAAGTTGTGCCCTACCCCCGGGATGTAAGCGGTAACTTCCATTTTGGAAGTGAGCTTCACACGGGCCACTTTGCGCAAAGCAGAGTTCGGCTTTTTAGGGGTGGTGGTATAAACACGGGTGCAAACACCGCGCCGTTGGGGGCAGGCTTGCAACGCGGGCGATTTGGTTCTGTTTTGTTCTTTTGCCCGGCCGTATTTTACTAATTGGTTTACTGTTGGCATTACTTCTCTCCTATTTTTGGTTGCGTTGTTTGTTGAAATCTCTGGCTATTTTCCGCGCGGAAATACCTGTACCCGCAGGGATCAAATGGCCTACAATTACATTTTCTTTCAGGCCTTGCAATTCGTCAATCTGGCCCATGATAGCGGCATCCGTCAAAACCTTGGTGGTTTCTTGGAACGAAGCCGCGGAAATAAACGATTCGGACGCTAACGAAGCTTTACTAATACCCAAAAGGATGGTTTCAGCATCTGCTAAGCGTTTGCCGGCCGCTTTCATTTTAGCGTTTTCACGCAACCAACGTCCGCGGCTAACAACTTCTCCTTTCAAGAAATGCGTATCGCCCGCATCCAGAATTTTTACGTTCCCTAACATCTGCCGCACAATTACCTCAATATGGCGGTCGTTGATGGTTACGCCCTGCAAGCGGTACACTTCTTGGATGGCGTTTAACAGGAACTCTTGTGCTTCTTTTTCACCCTTCACGCGCAGCACGTCGTGGGGGTCAATGGCACCGTCGGTAAGGGCTTCACCCTCGCCTACATGGTCGCCTTCGTATACAACTAAGTGTTTGCCCTGAGGAATACTGTACTGCTTTACTTGGTTCGTTTCCTCATTGCGGACAACCACCTCAATCAAACCTCTGGGCGAAGTTTCTAGGCTTACTACCCCTTCCAGTTCCGAAATAATAGCCGGGCTGGAGGGACGGCGGGCCTCAAACAACTCCGCGATACGGGGTAAACCCCCCGTAATATCTTTGGTACCGCCGGCTTCGCGGCCGATTTTGGCCAACACATCACCGGGCTCCACTTCGTCGCCGTCTTCTACCATCAA
>JAZLAA010000144.1:0-2316 GCA_045612945.1 Elusimicrobiaceae bacterium | reverse complement strand
GGCAGCCCTTTCCTACTTATACCAAACAGGTAAGAAAAAATGACCCAACCGCCAGCGTATAAAAAATCCAGTTTTGGGCCTGCGTTTCTATTTTTCCCGCGCCGGCAGCGTCAAGCACTGGCACACTATTACGCTTTTTGCCGTCTGGCAGACGATATTGCCGATGAACCCGGGCGGGCGGACCCGCAAGCCGAATTAGATGCCCTCGCACAAGAAATTGAATTTATTTATATTGGTGCTCCCAAAACAGATTGGGGCAAAACACTTGCTGAAGATATCCGTCATTTTCATATTTCCAAAGACCGTTTTACGTTACTGATAGAAGGAATGCGTGCAGACTTAGAAAAAAAGCGTTACGCTACTTTTGAAGAATTGGATTGGTACCTCTACCGCGTGGCAGTTATTGTGGGCAAAGCCACGTTGGATATTCTACAAGTCAAGGGGACACAAGCCGCTCTGCTGGCCTGTCATTTAGGCCGTGCCGTGCAGCTCACCAATATCGTGCGGGATGTATATGACGACGCCCGCCTCGGCCGTGTATATTTACCGTGCCATTTAAGTGCGCAGGATATTTTATCGGGTACCCATAAAGCCGAAGTAAAAACCCTGTTACAACAAGCTGCCCGGCACGCGCACGAAAGTTACGTTCGGGCATTTTCGCTCATGGAATATTTTTGGCCGACCAAAATGTTACCTTGCCGTATTATGGGCTACACGTACCAAAAAAATCTTGCTAAAATAGAGAAAACAGGTTTTTCGTTTACCCATACCATTAAGTTAGGTAAATGGGAAAAACTGCAAATGGTATTGTATGCAATCATCAAAACACTTTTTTAACGTAACCGCATCCGTTTTGTTAGGCATTTGTGCCGGGATTTTGCACGCCGCCCCGCAAACGCTTGCGTCCTGTTTAGATGAAGGCAAACTACAATATACCAACACCCAGTATAAACAGGCCGTTGCCACATTTAACCGGTGTCTAACGCTTGACCCCAATAATGTGGATGCCCATCTTTCCTTGGCCGGTGCATTACTTACGCAAGATGATTTATCCGGTGCCAAAAGACACTTTGAAGCTGCCCTTGCACACATGAAACGTACCTCGCCTTATTGGTCTTACACGTATTCCATGTTGGGCGATGTTGCGCTGAAACAACGGCTTTCCAAGCAAGCGCTTACGTATTACAACAAATCGCTGGAATACAACGCCGCTAACGTAAACTCACTCATTGGCAAAGGCGTCATTTTGGAAACACAAGGTGATTTTTCCAGTGCAGCCGAGGCTTACACATCGGCCTTAGCGGTGGAACCGCTCAACGTGATTGCCCGCCAACGCCTGATTAACCTAGAACCCGAATACCTGACCGATGATGAAATTTTAACCGCTTTAAAACAGCGTTACGCCGTCAAGCCTGAACAAACCGAACTGACGGAAGCGAACCGCACGTTATTTACCAACATTCACCGGGCCGAGCAACGCCGCGGTGTAGATTATTTAAAAAACAAATACGGTAAAAACACACAAGATTATATCGTCACACTTAATAAAGGGACCGACTTTGCGCGCGATCTGCTTACCCTAAACGGCTACCATGCTTTGCAAAAAAATATCGGGCAAGATGCTGTTGCCGCGTTCCGCCGATTAGGCGTACCGGTGCAGCAAGTTTTTGAACTGCGCGACAAACAAGGCTCCCCCGTTTTTACCAAAGACACTACCCTTACCGAAGAGGGCTTTGCCGTTTACACCCAAGCACTCAACGGCAAAAAAACATTTTTACGTCCCGGTCAGTTAGTGCCGCTGACGCAAGCCGAAAAACAAAAAATAAACGCACGCATCCAATCGCTCAACCAAAAAGGATATACCGAAATTTCCCGCCCTGAACTAAAAATGCTGGAAACCAAAACGCTCTGTTCCGAGGAAACCCTTAAAAACAAACTGGGCGTATATTATTTCCCCATTGGCCAAAAACATTACCGCTACTTTGTGCGCACGGCGGATAAAGACCCGCTTAAAACAGTCCCACTCTATTACGTCATGCAAGGACGCCACAAACGCAACCCCAACGTGCAAGTGCCCAAAAACGAATTGGTAGAATACTACAATTATTACGGTTATACGCTTTGTTTATCCGACGGGAATTTAACGTTGGAAGAAACCTCCTCCACCAAATAATTTTCCCAAAGCAATATTTCTCTGCTCCATTTTGCTTCATGCAAATTAGAAAAAAATTATGTTAGAATAGAAGTGAAGTAAAAGACATAATTTTATCTGTTTTTGGAACCGTTTGAAACGGATTACCGCAAGGTACATTTTCC
>JAZLAA010000143.1:0-45357 GCA_045612945.1 Elusimicrobiaceae bacterium | reverse complement strand
GGCTGCCACTATTGCCGCCGCACACTTGCGCGGCAAGCGCGTACTGGCCTTTTACCAGCCGCATGCGTTTACATCTATTAAGCTTTTGACGCATGAGTTTGTGGAAAGTTTTGCCAAGAGTATTGGGCCGGAAGATCACCTGTGGTTAACCGAAGTTTATTACCCGGGCGGCACAATCCCCGAAGGAATTACGTGCAAAACGGTATACGACAGTCTTAAAAAACGCGGTGTAAACGTGTCTTACGAAGCCTGCCGCGAGCGCATTTTAGCCCAAATGGCCGCCGCCGCCCAACCGGGGGATATCCTCTTGGTACTTGGTGCGCGCGACCCAACCTTAACAGACTTTGCCCGTAAGTTACTGGCCGGCCTGCGCGTAGCGCAAAGTTTATGCAACTGTTCTAAGTGTATGTTAGGCAACTGTTGCATGGCATTTGAGAAATAGATTTTTACAATAATAAAACATGAAATGAGAAAATTATGAAAAAGAAATTTATACTTAGCGGATTGTTTGCATTATTGTTAACAGGGTGTGTTCATCTTCCATCACAAAATGATACCAACCAAGCCCGAAAAACATTAAAAACTATTGGCATAAAATTAGGAAATTATTATGCTGCAAACAAAAAATATCCGGGGAACGAAGAACAAGAAAAAGATTTCTCCACTATCGGCATGAAAGACCCTTCTTCCAAAGAGTGGGAATATCGCTTTTTTTGTTATGAAGATACTCATAATTGTTTGATAGATGCTATGCATCAAATCAAAAATTTAAATCCTGGGAAACGATTCTTAACTTTATCTTTAGAAGTAAAAGAAGATATTCCAGCTGATTCAATATATGTTCTCTTTCATGATACAATTCCTACTGGACATGAAGGGAATATTTATTTTTCTTCTAGCCAAAGCTACGCGGTAGACACAAAATTTTGTCAAAAAATAAATGGACAATTAGATAAAAATCAGAATTGTTTTTTAAAATAAAAACAGATAAGGACGCATGTTGACCGCTTTTCTCATGGAAAGGCGGTTTTAATTAAACCCATTCATGGCCTTATCAAGACCGTCTTTGAAGTAACATTCCAGCGCGCAGACCGCGCGCTCTAAGGTAGGTTCCAACAACGCTTCTTCATCCCGGGAAAATTTCCCCAGTACAAAATTGACTAAATCAAATTTTTCGGGCTTAGGGCCAATGCCCAAACGCAGCCGCGCAATTTTATCGGTTCCTAGCTGCTCAATGATGTGTTTCATCCCTTTTTGGCCGCCGGCCGAACCGTTGCCGCGCAGCCGCAACTTACCCACGTCTAAGGATACATCATCAAAACACACTATTATCCGCTCCGGCGGGATTTTATAAAACCGGGCCAGGCTGCTAACAGCCTGACCCGATAAATTCATATACGTGTGGGGTTTGAGCAAAAACACTTCATGCCCCGCCACGGATACTTTGGCATATTCTCCCAACTTTTGCCAGGGTTTCCACTGCGCTCCCCATTTCCGGGCGGCCGCCTCTACAATGCGAAAACCTGCATTGTGCCGCGTGCGCTCGTACTCAGGGCCGGGGTTACCCAGGCCAGCCAGGAGATATTGCATAAACTATTTCTTAGCGGCTTCCGTTCCTTTGGTAAGGTTGCCTTCTTCGTCTTTCTTACCTTTGGTGGAAGAGCTTTCCGGCTGAGCCGCTGTGTCCGTGGCAGCAGCAGGGGCCGGCGTATCATCTTTAGGAATAGCCAAGTGTACCACCGGGGCTTGCGCGTCGGTTTTGAGTTCCACGCCTTCGGGCAATTTAATATCGCCAGCCACAATACCTTTGTTAATGGTCATGGGCGTAATATCTACCACAATTTCATGCGGGATAGCGCTTACTAAAGCGCGTACTTCAATTTCGCGCATAATGTGTTCCACAATGGCCCCATATTGGGCAATATCGGGGGAAGTTCCTTCCAAGCGAAGCGGAACCACCACGTCCATTTTGTCTTTCATGGCCACACGCTGAAAATCAGCATGAATGGGCAAATCCGTTACGGCGTGATATTGCACTTCTTTAACGAGGGCCAATTCCTTAGCTCCGTTTAAGGTAATTTCCACTAACGTATTTTTACCGGCTTTAACGATTTTATCCAAATCCTTCATGCTTACGGTTACGCTAACAGGTTCTTTATGCCCGCCATATACTACAGCTGGGACGTTTTTTTCGGCTCTAATTTTAGAAAGAGCCCCTTTTACGCCAATACCTTCGCGGGATTGCGCGTCAATTGTTACTTTTTCCATCTTACTAATCCTCCAAGTATTTTAAATTTAGTTAAACATACCACTGATGGATTGGCCATCGTGGTTGCGTTGAATAGCATCCGCTAAAATGTGTGCTACAGACAGCGTTTCTACTTTAGGGCCCAAATCCCGCACGGGGAGCGAATCGGTAATAATCAGTTTTTTAATTTCTGAATTATTTATCCGCTCCAACGCATTGCGCGACAAAAGCCCATGCGCACATACCGCATAAATTTCACGCGCACCTTGTTCCTTAATTTTGTTGGCAACGGTGGTTAACGTACCCGCGGTATCTACAATATCATCAAAAATGATACAAACCTTATCTTTTACATCCCCAATCACGTTATAAACTACCGCTTCATTGGGTTTGGGGCGACGTTTATCAATAATTACCAGCCCCACATCCAGCTTGGCGGCAAATTTACGGGCGCGCTCCACCCCGCCCACGTCCGGGGAAATAACTACCAAGTCTTCGCGTTTGAAATCTTGAAAATAGTCCAAAAATACTTTGCGGGCACGCAAGTGATCCACCGGAATATCAAAAAATCCCTGGATTTGCCCAGCGTGCAGGTCAATAGCCATCACGCGGTCGGCCCCAGCTTGTGTAATCAAGTTGCAAGCTAGTTTGGCAGTAATGGGCACCCGCGGGGAAGACTTGCGGTCGGCCCGGGCATAACCGAAATAAGGAATCACGGCCGTAATTTTGCCCGCACTGGCGCGTTTAAACGCATCAATCATAATTAAAAGTTCCATCAAATTTTCATTGACTGGCGGGCACGTGGGCTGGATAATATAGCAGTCGTGCGCGCGGACCGATTCCAAAATCTGCACATCCACTTCGCCATCGGCAAAGCGTTCTACGTGCAATTTGCCCAGCTCCATATTTAAATGTTCCGCAATTTTTTGGGCCAGTGCCAGGTTGGCATTGCCAGAGAAGATACGCAAGTCTCCGTTTACACTTTTAGTCATGTTCTTTTTTCACACCTTTGTTTTCTAAAACAACCTGGCGCGCACGGGCAATAGCCAAACCTTGGCAAGCTACTTCCTTGGTAATGGTTGACCCCGCGCCGATTTTTGCATATTCGTGCACCGTTACCGGTGCCACAAAATTCACGTTAGACCCTACAAACACATGATCTTCAATAACCGTAGTGTGTTTGTTTTTGCCGTCATAATTACAAGTAATAGTTCCCGCGCCTACGTTAACCCCGGCGCCCATTTGCGTATCGCCAATATAACTTAAATGGTTCACTTTGGAACCTTCCCCAATGACGGCTTTTTTTATTTCGGAAAAATTGCCTACTTTGGCACCCTTTTTAAGCACCGATTTGGGACGCAGGTGCGCGTACGGCCCTAATTGGCAGGTTTCTGCCACGTCGCTTTCTTCAATGTATGTACCTAATTTTAAAACAACATTATCGGCAATCGTAGAATTAGCAATATACACACTGCTTTCCAACGTACAGTTAGAACCGATTTTTGTGTTACCCAGTAAATAACAGCCCGAAGCAATTACGGTGTCTGCGCCGATTTGTACCCCCGCATCAATATAGGTATCTTGCGGGTTAATTAGCGTAACGCCGTTATCCATGTGAACCTGGTTAATATGCGCACGCATAATTTGCGCTGCTTGAGCCAATTGCACGCGGCTGTTTACACCTAGGGCTTGTTCAAAATCGGTACTGGTAAACACAGTTACGGGCAACCCGGCGTTTTGTATCAGAGAAAGCGTATCGGTTAAATAGTATTCGTGCTTAGGCCCTTGCGGAGTTAATTTTAAAAGTGCTTGTTGTAAAGCCTGGCTGTTAAAAACATACATGCCACTATTAATTTCATTAATTTGTTTGGTTTTCTCATCCGCGTCAGCATCTTCTACAATGGCTTTAAATTCGTTCTGGGCCCCGCGCACAATGCGCCCATAACCGGCCGGATTAGGCACTTTTACAGCTAACACCAACGCCCCGGCTTTAGCCGCTTCAAAAGACACATACATTTGCTCCAGCGTTTGGGCTTTTAATAAGGGCGTATCCCCGGCTAACACTAGCACGGACTCTTGTTTTTGTAAAAAAGGAAGGGCGGCTTTCACAGCCGAACCGGACCCAGCAAGTTCTGATTGCATAAAAAATTCCACCGGGGCGGTAATACCCCAGGTGGATTTTTGCGTTAAAACGGTTTCTTTAACTTGCTCGGCCCCGTGCCCAATAACAATGCCAATCCCTGCTGGATTTAATTGTTGGGCGGCACGTAAAATATGGGCCAAAATCGGGTATCCGCACACAGTATGGAGCGGCTTGGGGAGATTGGATTTCATCCGCGTGCCTTTACCGGCCGCGAGGATTAGAATACTTCTATTTTTGGCTACCATTTTGTTTAACTCTTGCCTAAAAATATAATTTAGATAGATGTATTATACAAATTTTCTTGTTTTTTGTACAAGCCGCTTCCAACGCAACATATTTTTGAAATGCCCAAAATAGCTACTATGTTTATGGATTTTCTAATCAGCCCTTACGCCTTGCCGATTAGTTTTAAAAATTCGGCTTCTGTCATCACGGGCACGCCCAATTCTGTAGCTTTACGCAGTTTGCTACCGGCATTTTCGCCCGCTACCACAAAAGATGTTTTTTTGGATACACTCCCGCTGGCATGCCCACCATATTGTTTGGCCAAGCGTTGTGCATCAGAGCGGGTTAAGGTTTGCAATTCGCCGGTAAACACAAGGGTTTTCCCTTCCAACACATTGCCGGAAAGTGCTTTTTGGGGCTGTGTGAAGTTTAGCCCTGCCTGGCGCAATAGTTCTATTTGGGCAAGAGCACGCGGGTCGCGAAAAAAATCATATACACTTTGGGAAACAATTTCCCCCACTTCGCGGATACTTTGCAATTCTTCTAACGAGGCCGCCTTTAAGGCATCTAGCGTATGAAAACGGTCGGCCAAAATTTCGGCCGTTTTTTCACCCACAAACCCAATCCCCAGCGCAAACAGCAATTTAGCAAGCGGCTTTTGCTTGCTGGCTTCTATGGCATTAAGCAAATTTTGGGCTTTTTTATCTTTAAAATTTTCTAGGTTGAGCACGTGGAAGAACGTAAGTTTGTAAATATCGGCAAAATCGGCAATAAATTTCCGTTCCAACAGCTGATCCATAATCGCATCACCCAGCCCGTCAATATCCATCGCATCGCGCGACGCAAAGTGTAATAGCCGCGCCCGCAACTGGGCCGGGCAAGAAGGGTTCACACAATAATACCCCACTTCCCCCGCTTCTTGATATACTTTACCGCCGCAAGCTGGGCAAACCGCAGGCGGTACAATTTCTTGCGTACCCCGCTGTTCCACCACTTTGACAATTTTGGGGATTACTTCCCCCGCACGTTCTACAATGACGCGGTCCCCCACACGTACACCCAAGCGTTTGATTTCATCAAAATTATGCAAGGTAGCGTTGGAAATGACCACCCCCCCTACCGGCACGGGTTCCAGTTCTGCCACTGGGGTAATAATGCCTGAACGCCCTACAGAAAACGTAACCTTGTTTAGCGTAGTGGTAGCTTGCGGGGCCGGGTATTTAAACGCAATAGCCCAACGGGGGCTCTTAGCCGTGGCCCCCAAAAATTGTTGTTGTTCAAACGCGTTTACTTTGACTACCAAACCATCTACATCAAACGGCAGTTCATGGCGGGTAGTGTTAAATTGGTTGTAAAAAGAAATGACCTCTTCTATATGGATAGTTTTTGTACGCACCGGACCCACCGCAAACCCCCAGTGGGTGCAACATGCTATAAACTCACTAAAAGAGGAAACGGCAATTTCGCCCGCGCCAAACGAGTGAGCAAAAAACTTAAGGGGGCGCGTGGCTACTTCTTGGGCGTTTTTATGGCGTAAAAATCCGGCTGCTGCATTGCGGGTGTTGGCAAAGGTATTTTCGTTTTTGGCTTGCTGGGCTTGATTCAAAACTTCCAAATCTTGTTTTTCTAAATAAACTTCGCCGCGGATTTCCAATGTACCCGGCACCGGATCTTTTAGCGTGTGGGGAATACTTTGAATGGTGCGTACATTGGCGGTAATATCCTCGCCAATTTTCCCGTCCCCGCGGCTGGCTGCTTGTACCAGTTGCCCGTTCTCGTACGTAAGCGAGCAAGACACCCCGTCTATCTTGGCTTCTATCACCATCTCAAACGTATCGGTTTGCAGTGCTTTAGCAGTGCGTTCGTGCCAGGCGCGGATGTCATCGGCATTGTATGAATTGTCCAACGACATCATCGGCACACGGTGTGTAATGGGGGCCAAAGTGCGGCTGGCTTTGCCGCCTACACGCTGGGTAGGGGAATCCGGGGTGCGAAATTGCGGATATTGGGTTTCTAAGTGTTTAAGTTTTTGGTACAGCTCGTCATATTGGGTATCTGACAAGACGGGATTGTCCAAATCATAATACAAATGATTGTGGTGATTGATAATTTTTTTAAGTTGCTCAATCTCGTCTTTGGGGTACATAGTTCCCCCCGGCTAACGGCGTTCTTTTTTAAGCTGGTCTAACAAACCATTAATAAACTTGCTGGAATTTTCGGTAGAGAATTTTTTGGCCAGTTCTATGGCCTCGTCAATAATGGCAGGAACGGGCGCACGGTCTTTACTAAATAAAATTTCATAAGCAGCCATACGCAAAATGGAACGGTCCACAGCTGACATACGCGCCACCGTCCAATTTTTAGCATACGCAGAAACGGTTTTATCAATGCGGGGCAAATACTGGGAAGTGCCGTGCACTAAATCTTCACAAAATGGGAAACATTCGGCAAGTTCCCCTTTAAATTGGGCTAAATATTTGGCGGTAACCTCGGGTGCCAGGTTGGCACTATCGGCGTAATAAAGAGTTTGAAGCGCACATTCGCGGGCTTGTCTGCGGTTGCTCATAAAGCTCCCTCAAAAAATAAAATAAAAGAACTTATTTTTATTTTAGCAAATTTACGGCAATGCCGGGCAGAAAAAATAGGGGCACTTTTTCGTGCCCCACCAGTTAATCTAAATCACATGACGTTTCGTTAGCAGCACACATTCCTAGCTGATTGCACACACCTTTGCTGGCACTACAAGACCGTTTGCCGTCACGCGAGATGGAAAGGTCTATGTAGTTATTGTTTTTATCAAAACCAAAACGCCTAACACCTGTTCCGGCCACTTCATAAAAGCAATTGCGCCATCCAACGGAAGGGCACGCTGTCCAACACATTGAATTCCCGCTTACCAAATGGCAACTTGAAAATCCGGTAAGCTCCACATCCAACTCGTTGAGTTTGGGAGCGTTTTCTTCTCCCCACACATCTAGTCCTGTGGTCATTTCCATGGTAGCGGCGGCTTTGTGCAAGGCATTTAAGTTGGCCCATACTTCGGCTAACCGGCTCTTTTCCACGGCTTTTTGGTACTGCGGCACCGCTACTGCCGCTAAAATACCAACGATTAACACAACTACTAACAACTCTATGAGGGTAAACCCTCTTGTTTGGTTTTTCATAAGTTACTCCTTTTGTTCAATTTCAATTTAACTGCCAGAGGAACCTATGAAAAACGGCCGAACCACCAAAGTCTATGCGAGTGAACCCTAGAGGAACAGCCGTGGTTTGCCTATTTCGCATAACGCGAAAAGGCAAACACTGGGCACACGTCGGCCGTCGCCTTCGTGCGCCTAAATCGGCTGTCTTTGGACTCGCATAAAACTTTTGAATCAAAAGTCCTCCGTATTCTACATACGGTTCCAAAAACAGATCAAATTGTAACTATAGTATAATAAACTTGCCCTGCAAAAACAAGAATCCCGGCGCCTGGCACCGGGATTCTTGTTCTACTAAAAATTTATCTTGGCAAGGGCGGCTTGTTTGTCAGGAGAATCTCTTTTTTACGCTGGTATTGGGTCAAGGTACTGCTTTGACGGGCCGCCTCTTGCAACTGCTTCATAAAGGTTTCTTCCTGCGAAACAATAGCTTGGATGTGTGTATTTTTTAAGCCGGAATGTTGAACCGTTTGAATAAATCCGCCGGACGCATGCAAATCCGCCCGCAACTCCATTTGAATTAAGCGTTGCTCAAACACACGGTAACCACCGTACCCGGCTACACAAACCAACAACCCAACACCCAGTAAAATCCAAAGAACTTTTCTCATGGTTCTAAATACGCCAAGCGTTGTTTTGCATGAGCTGGTTTAAGTCTCGTTCTTGTTGTTTAAGCAAATCGCGTTGAGCTTTTAAATAATCAGCCAAAGAATCACTTTCTCCGGCGGCACGCTTCATGGCTTTTTCTGAATTGCTAATAATCGCAAAAGCATCTGCCTGGGTTTCCCGCCCAAAGGCCACGCCAATATCCTGCAACGTCTTTTGGTTGTCTTGCTGTATTTTTTCTAACGCACGCGCCATGGCCTGGCGGTCTTGCGCAGAAGCCTTGCCTTTGCCGGTAGTAATGGGAGAATCATCCAAGGTAATTTCCATAAAAGACCCGTTGGTTACAGACCCTCGGCCTGAACCGCGCGCCGGAAGGTTATTGAGCCCCAATTTGGAAATTTCTTTCTGGGCCGCTTCATCGGCCTCGCTTAGGGGATATCCTTGAACTACGGAATTTCCCAAAAACAAGGTAGGGGTTCCCACAGAGGTCATTTTATGTTTTCGCATCAATTTGTTTAAAAGGGTACGGTCCGGGTGTTCGTTTACGTCATACTCGGTTAGCCGGATTTGCCCTTTGTATTTTTGACGAAATTTGTCTGCCCAACGATCTTGTTTCAGACGTTGACACCAGCCGCAGGTAGAACTGACGATCAATACTGCTTCTATTTGACGGGGAGCCTTATTAACCGTTGCCGTAGCAGGGGCTTTTTCCACCGGTTGGGCAACAGCCGGCAAAGAAGAGGGATTTTGTTTTTCCCACTCAGACATCATTTCTTCAAAGGCTTTAACATCTTCTTCAGAAACGCTGCTCTGCGCGCCCAGTGCCTGTAATACCGGGGCAGGCAAGCCTCCTTTTTGTACGATGGCGTTTTTTTGTTTCGTCCAATAAGCGTGTGCTTTTTCGTTATTTTCAGAAGAACACGCCCCTACTAAAATAACACTTAAAAGTAACAAAAGATATTTTTTCATAACACTCCCCTTTGTCACACTATAACAAATTTAAACCAGTCCGTACAATAATTTTGTTTGATGGGTAGTTTCTTCGGCCAATTGTTCCAAAGGAACTTGTAGATAATCAGCCACAAACTGGGCAATTAGCGGGATGTTAGATGGATCGTTGCGGGTTCCGCGTTTACCTTGGGGGGATAAGTAAGGGCAATCTGTTTCCAAAATAAGGTGGTGTAGCCCCACTTTTTTAACCGCTTCGCGTACGTATTCATTCTTTTTATACGTAAAACAACCGTTAATTCCCAATAACAGGCCTTTATCCAACGCTTTTTTGGCCTCTTCATACCGGGCACAAAAACAATGAAGTACCCCGCTGTAAGGGCGGGAAACGGTTTGCTTCCAGCATTGTTGAATCATCCCAAAAGTATCGTCATACGCAGCAAAATCTTCGCCCACCCGCCGCACATGAAGAACTAAAGGCAGCCGGGCGGTATTGGCCTGCTCAATCATAGCCGCCAGCAACGCCTGCTGGGCAGGTTTGTCTGCCGTTTCTAAACAGGTATAATCCAGCCCTACTTCCCCCACTGCCGCTACGCGTGGGTCTTTTAAATAATGGACAAACCGGGTAAGCACCTGAGGGGTAAACCGAGAGGCATACTCTGGGTGGATTCCCAACACGGGCACAATCATCTGCGGGTATTGCTCTGCCAAAGCCAAGGAAGGGCCCCATTCTTCAGGGGCACAAGCAATTTCTACACTTTTACTGATTTGTGCTTTTGGTATCGTTTGCGAAATTAGCATCTCCCGATCTGTGTCAAAGGCAGGGTCTGTTAAATGCGCATGCGAATCTATAAATTCCATACATATATTGTAGCTTTTTGGAAGATGAAAGAGTTATTTTAAAGAGGAAACCCCGGCATTTCCATTACTTTCCCATCAGCGGGAGTGTAGATAAAAAGAGAGGTATAAACTGTTTGGTCTGCCTGGGCCACAGAAAACGGGTAGCGCCGTACTTCTATAATCACTTCATCCGCATCCGAAATATCCAGCAAATTCTCCAAATGGGTATAATCTAGCTTTTCCGAACAATCGCGGGCGCGTATTTTCTTTTGTACCACTCCGTCCTTGAGGGTCGTTATAGAATAAACACTTTCGTTAATGGTAAGTTGGGCCAGTTCTTCCCCATTAAAAATGATCGGATGCGTATATTTGTTCCCTTGGTAATAAGCATTTACAAGTTTGTAAATGTGTTCTACGGGTACGGCAAAACTATTTTTTTCGGCTTGGTCACTCCCACAATGCACTCCTACCACTTCGTGCTTTTGGTTAAGCACGGGCCCACCGCAAGCCCCTATAGGTAACACAAAAGAACCAAAAGCATAAGAGGTAACAAGCCGGGCAGGCGTTACATGTTTTACCCGGCGCACACGGGATTCATTAAAACCGTCGCTATAAAATCCAGCAGAATATACCTGTTCTTTCGGCTTGGGCGATTGGGGTGCTAGTGGCAACGCCGTTACTTTTTGGCTTATCTCTTGCGGTAGTGGGAATAACATCAAATCCGTATAAGATGAGCCCCCCACCGCCACGGGGTGTATATCAAATAAACGGGTTGCGTATGGTTCCCGTACCGCGGGGGTTTTTAAATGGTAATGAGCCGCTGTTATCCCCCACAACTGGCGGTGGCCTTGTAAATTTTCTTCAAATACAAACGCTGTTCCTACTGGAATTTCCAAGCATTTAGGGCAACCCCCTTTTTCCACTAACTCCAACACACTGTACTGCAATCGCTCTTTTGATAACATTTCCATTTCGGCAGAACGGGTGAGATAGGTGTCCAATTTTTGGAAAGAATGTTTGATAGGCCCTCGTTGCAAACGCTGAAAAGCCGTCCCCACGCGTTGGTACCACTGCGCCTGCATAGGGATATTCCCACCAAAAAATATCACTAAAAATAAAAAAATCCAGCGTTGCATATATGTATATTGTAAAGTTTTTAGCGTTTCTTAGCGAGGGTCTTTAGACCTACCTCCGTGGAACCAACGGGGAACCTATCCTTTTTATCAATCCTATACAGAAGCTCTTTGACAAGGAAATGGAAAGACCGTATTTGGTTTAGATTTTTACTTTGTCCACAACGCAAAAGAAAACTTACGAGGTAAAAAGCTGTTGAATTACACCTATTTATCCAATATGTACAATTTTTATGTGTACGCGTTCTAAAAATACTATAATAGTAATATGACTATTTTAGAATTCAAATCTGCCTGTGAAGCTATTTCACAAGAATACAAAACCAAAATTTCTGCCGCAACCTCCTCCACAGAGGTAGAAGATTTGCGTGTAGCCGCCCTGGGCCGCAAAGGGGCCCTGACCGAACTATTAAAAGGTCTCAAAGATTTTTCTATAGAAGATAAAAAACAAGCCGGCCCTTTAGGTAACGCCCTTAAGTCCGAATTAACCGCCGTTTTGGATGAAAAAGCCGCATTTTTTGCCACCCAAGAAATTAACAACAAATTAAACCAAGTAAATTTGGATTTAACTTTACCCGGCTACCCGGTAGCTTGCGGACACAAGCATCCGCTTTCCGTAGCGCAAGACCGCATGACCACCATTTTGGCACGTTTGGGGTTTGAGTGGGCCGAGGGACCGTGGGTGGAAGATGAAAAACATAATTTTGACTTGCTAAATGTGCCGTTACACCATCCGGCACGTGACGCACAAGATACTTTTTTTGTAGATACTAAAGCCCCGCTGGTTTTACGTTCGCACACATCTAACGTACAAAGCCGGTATATGGAAAAACACAAACCGCCGCTTCGTATTATGGCCCCGGGACGCGTATTTAGAAACGATAGTTTAGACGCTACGCACAGCCCGGTATTCCACCAAATTGAAGGGTTGTACGTGGATAAAAACGTCAGCATGGCCGATCTAAAGAGCGACCTTACCGCCTTCATGAAGGGCTTGTTTGGCGACAAGGCAGAAATCCGTTTCCGCCCGTCGTTCTTCCCGTTTACGGAGCCCAGTGTAGAGGTGGACGTTAAATGTGTGTTCTGCCAAGGCAAAGGGTGCAATGTTTGCAAACAAAACGGTTGGATTGAAATGCTGGGTGCGGGCGTAGTCCACCCCAACGTCTTAAAAAATTGCGGAATTGACCCCAATGAATTTAGCGGTTACGCATTCGGTATGGGGGTGGAACGCTTGGCCATGATGATGCTAAACATTAAAGATATCCGCGCGTTTTATGAGAACGATGTGCGCCTGCTTAAACAATTTTAGAGGAAACGTATGAAAATTCTATATTCTTGGTTAAAAGATTTTATTGAACTGGATTTAACCCCCGAAGAACTGGTTAAAAAACTGACAAACTTAGGCATCGAAGTAGCCAGTGTGGAAACCACCGGGGCTGACTTTGAAGGCGTATATGTGGCTCAAATTACTAAAATTGAAAACCACCCCAATTCGGATCATTTACACTTAGTTACCTTGGATCGCGGCAACGGTGTTTCCCAACGGGTTGTTTGCGGAGCCCCCAACGTGGCGGTAGGACAAAAAGTACCGCTGGCCTTGGTCGGTGCACGGTTAGGCAAAATCGTCCTAAAACCGGCGATTATCCGTGGGGTAGAGTCCGAAGGGATGATTTGCTCCTCCGACGAACTGGGGCTTACACACACCCGCGCACATGGAATTTTAGTGCTGGATGAAAATTTGCCACTGGGAACAGATGTTTCCACTTTGTACGGCGAGCCAGATAGTTTGTTTGAGTTGGAAATTACCTCCAACCGCCCGGATTTGCTTTCCCATTTAGGGGTAGCACGGGAACTGGGCGTACTTTTAAATAAACCCGTAAAACTGCCGGAAATAAAAGAAGTTCCCTGCCAAGGTAACGCGTTGTCTATTGAAATCCAAAATCCAGAGGAATGCGGCCGCTATATCGGGCGTATTATCCGCGGGGTTAAAAATGTACCCTCCCCCGAGTGGATGCAAAAACGCTTGGTTGCTATGGGCTTAAACCCCAAAAACGCGCTGGTGGACATTACCAACTACACCATGTTTGAACTGGGCCACCCGCTCCACGCGTTTGATTTGCGCCAAGTGGAAGGTGGCAAAGTGATTGTGCGCAATGCACAACCGGGCGAAAAATTTACCGTTTTGGGCGGGCGCGAACTGGAACTTACCGAAAACTGCTTACTGATTTCCGACGGGGAAAAAGCCACTGCCCTAGCCGGTATTATGGGAGGACTAAACAGCGGTATTCAAGAAGACACGCAAGATATTTTTATTGAAGCCGCTTATTTTAACCCCCCCACCATTAACAAAACGGTTAAGAAATTTGCAATTTCTTCCGATTCGTCTCAACGTTTTGAACGCGGAACGGATATTGAAGGGGCTCTTTTGGCCATGCGCCGCGCGAGCGATTTGTTTGTTAGCATTTGCGGCGGTACGGCCAGCCAAATCAATGATGTATATCCGGAAAAATTTGAAAATCAAACCGTGCGTTTTACGCCGGGGGAAATTAACGCCATTTTGGGCACGTCCTTGCCGGACGAAAAGCTCAAAGATATTTTTGCGCGTTTAGCCGCTGCATTTGACACAAGCGCAGAGGTGTGGACGTTTAAGGCCCCCACCCACCGCCGGGATCTGAACCACAAGTGGGACTTAGCCGAAGAAGCCGCCCGCTTTGCCGGTTACGACCAAATCCCCGTGTCGGCCACGCGCGCGCACGTGGTATTTGCCGATAATCCCAAAGGTATTGATTTGGGTAAACGCTATGCGGGGGCTTTGATTGGGGCTGGGTTTTGCGAATGTAAAAACATTGATTTCGTGGGCGAAAAAGAACTCAAACTCTTTGCGGCAGACCCTAAATTTTGCATCCGGGTCAAAAATGCACTTGCTCAAGGGTGGGATTATCTGCGCCCTACGCTACTCCCCTCTTTGCTTAAAAATATAGAGAGCAACTTGCGTTTTGGAAACGTGGATTTAAAATTATTTGAAACCAGCAAAACTTTCCAAAATATGAAAGGGTTTCCGGTAGAAAATTACACCGTAGCCGGGATATTGTGTGGCAATGTAGAAGAAGAAAAATTCTTTGCCTCTGCTTCCCGCCCGGTAGATTTTTACTGGCTAAAGGGACTCATGCAGATGCTTTTGAGCAATGCAGACGTTACTTTTGTGCCGTCTAAAAAAGCCCCGGCATATATGCACCCCAAAATCAGTATGGATATTTTGCAAGGTGGTAAGGTGATTGGCGTATTTGGTAAACTGCACCCGCTTACATTAAAAGCGTTTGACGTAAAAATCAGCGAAGTGTGGTGTTTTGAATTTGCCACCAAACAATTGGAAAAAAATTACTCCGCACAAGACTTTAAACCGGCCGAAGCGGTAGCTGTTTTCCCGCCGTCTTTGCGGGATTTATCGGTGGTGTTAAATGCGGACGTGACATACGCACAAATTACCAGCGCTTTGGATAAAACACCGCTGGACGTAGAGCTGGGGTACCACTTAATTGATGTTTATCAAGGAGAGCACTTGCCCGAAGGTAAAAAGAGCGTTACGTTTAGTTTGGCTTTCTCTAAAAAAGACGGCACGCTTAAAGATACCGAAATTGACAACGCGTTTAAACGCATTGTAGAGCAATTAGCTACACACGTAGGAGCACAATTACGCTAATGCAAGAAAAACTAAAACAGTTGGAACTTCTAATTGCTAAAACGCTGGCCCGCCAAAAAGAACTGGCCGGCGAGAACGCCGCGCTTAAAAACCGCCTTCGCAATTTAGAAGAAGATAGCCTGGCTCTTAAAGAATTGCAAATACAACTGCGTGAACTGAAAGAATGGAAAAAAAACACGCAAACAGTGCTACGCCGGCTGGCCGCCCGGGTGGATAAAGAGCTGGAAAAGGCCCAAAAAGAGCAAGAAAAAATTGTGTAGTTGTACTTGATTCTTTAGTCTGCGTGCATTGTAAAATGCACGCTTTTTTATTATACTATAGATACAATTTAACCTGTTTTTGGAACCGTATAACGGTGCGTTTTGGGAAACCGAAACAGAAATGAAGACCAAAAACAGCCGATTTAGGCACAAAGTAAACGGACTAATTACCCGTTAGCTTTGTGCCGAGTGTTTGTCCCGTTGTAGCGGGACGAACCACGGCTGTTGTTGTCGGGGCACTTCATTTCTCTCGGCAGTATCGGCCGGTTTTCTATGGGTTCTCTAACAGGTAAGTTGAAATTAACCTAAAGGAGAAATCGTATGACAAAGAACAATCGGGCGTTTACGCTCATAGAGTTGTTAGTAGTGGTGTTAATCGTCGGCATATTGGCAGCCGTGGCCGTACCGCAATACCAAAAAGCAGTACGCAAAAGCCGTATGAGCGAAGTATGGAGTACGCTGGGCAGTTTACATAAAGCCGCAGCGGTAGCCATGCTCACACCGGAAACCAAGACGGGAGGGATAAGCAGTTGGAATCCCCAAAACTTAGATGTTAGCATTGAGTGTTCGTCGGTGTCTGATAAGCTTTGTTGGCTGTCAAAGTGTCCGTTAACGGCTTGTACATATTGTAACTATGAGACTATAGGTAGTGCTACAAATCCTATGATTAGCTTCGGTTGTGATACGGAGCAAGGATTTTTTGGGTTATATTTATCAAATGACGGTAAATTGTGTAATGCTCCCAGCGGGGGAGACCTTACTAATATCTGTGCCGAGTTAGGGGTTGAATAATTGTTAAATACACACGGGCACATTTATGGTGCCCGTGTGTATTTTAATACCCATATGCGTTTTGGCATTTGTTGGCGTATGTAAATTTATAATCGTACGTACTGTCTAACCATACTACCCGGCTAAAACCTTCTTGTTGCATAGCTTCAAATAAGGTATCGGGCGTTTTGTTTTTATGCCAAGGCCACGGAAGAAAGCCCAGCAATAAAAACGAACAAGCAGATGCTTTTTTAAGTTGTGTTGCGTGCGTTAAATCTGATTCCTCGGCGTTTAAATTTACGCTATATTTGGTTGTACCGTATAAACCACATCCCGCTAAAAGCATTCCGCATATAATTAAAATAAGTAATTTTTTCATACCTTTTTAGATTATCATTTTAGGTGTTTTCCGTCAAGATGTAAAACTTGCTATAATAGCGGTATGAAGATTTTATATGTGATTACTTCTACCCATACCGGCGGGGCGGAACAGGCGTTGGTTTCGTTGGTAAACCTCATCGGGCAGGGCAACACCGTGCGGGTGGTTTGTTTAAAACCGCTGGGCCCGTTGGCAAAGCCGCTAAAAGATGCAGGGGCAGAGATAATTTCTTTTGATATGAAAGGTGCCGGGTTGGGGATGGTGGCGCGTTTAGTGCAGGAGATAGAGGCCTTTCGGCCCGATATTGTGCACGCTATGCTGTTTCGTGCGATTTTATTTGCGCGGCTGGCCTGTGCGGGACGCAAAGTTAAATTAGTAACTACCCCCCACTTTGATTTATCCAAAAAACCTTTTTATTTGCGCTGGGCAGACCGCGTTTTAAAAAATATAGATACGTATTGCGTGGCTGAATCGGCATCCACGTATAACTATTTGCTCCAGGTGCAACATTACCCCCCCCTCAAAACAGCGCTTATAGCGAATTCTGCTAAAAAATCTTTATTTTTTAAGGATAATTCTTTAAGAAACCAAATGCGGGCTTCTCAAGGCTTTATGGAGGCAGAAATAGTATTTATTTGTGTGGCGCGGTTAGCCCCAGTTAAAAACCATATTACGTTATTAAAAGCTTTTGCTAAAATTTCCCCTCAGTATCCGCAGGCCCGGCTAGTTTTAGTGGGAGCCGGAACGGAAAAAACAAAACTGGAAACCTTTATTCAAACCCACGCTTTGGAAAAACAAATTTTATTAGCTGGGGAACAGAAAAATATCAACGCTTGGCTAAATATGGCAGATGTATTTGTATTGGTATCTAAAGAAGAAAGCTTGCCCTTGGCACTCTTAGAAGCACAACAAGTGGGGCTTCCGTGTATAGTAAGCCGGGTTGGGGATATGCCACAAAAAGTAAAGCACGGAGAAACAGGGTTTGTGTGTAACGGCCAGGATGAAACGGTGCTTAGCTGTATTCTGGCGGAACTGTGCGAAAATGAAACATTACGCGCCCGGATGGCACGCCAAACCTTACACCAAGCCGCTTACAGCAAAGACTTCTCTCAACAGTATCAACAATTTTATGAACAATTATTAAAAAAATAAAAGTTTTCACGTGAAAATTTTTAAGGAGCCTTATGGAATTACGATTATTTTTAGCCGCCTGTATTATGTATGCCTTTTATAAAATCACCCAAGTTCTGCAAAGACATAATAAACTTGCCTTGCCTTCAGTTTTTGGGAAATGGCATGGCGCTTTTTTGTTTTCTATTTTAACTTGTGCGTTGTATGTGTTTTTGTTTGTTATGAATGGGGGGGAGGGGGAACCCTACCCAGTGGGTCGGTTTGTGATAGGGGAAATGCTAATTATTGCAGCCAGTATTTATGGTTATTTTAAGGCACAAAAAGCCGACAAAAAACAGCAAAAATCAATTATAAAAAAAGATTTAGATTGGTGTAACACTATTTATTTCGCCGGATTTGTGGCTTCGTTTGTAATGTTCTTTTTTATTCAAGCCTTTAAAATTCCATCGGCCTCTATGCGCTATACTTTGGTAGAAGGCGATCATTTGTTTGTGAATAAGGCTATCTATGGATTTCGGGTTCCGTTTACAAAGATACGCTTTGGGCAATTTAAGGAAATTGAACCTGGGGATATTGTCATTTTCCGCTTCCCGGCAAAAAACCGCCAGCAGATAAATTGTGGCGGGCAAAGCCAGTACGGACGCGATTTTGTTAAACGCGTAATCGCCGGTCCGGGGGATGTAGTAGAAGTGAAACAAGGCCGTCCTTGGGTAAACGGTAAAGAGCTCCCCCCGCAACCTTACGCTGTATATACAGATATCCCGCGTGTGGAGATGTTAAATGATGACCCGAAACTCTATCAAGAATTATGGCAAGAACACTTATTAGATAACTATTTGGGTGTTGAACTACGGGACAGTTTTGGCCCGGTAACCGTGCCGGCAGATAACTATTTTGTCATGGGTGATAATCGGGACAACTCTTGCGATTCCCGTTTTTGGGGCCCTGTACCGCGCGAGAATATCAAAGGCAAAGCTTGGTTCATCCATTGGCCGCTTAAAAAGATTGGGTTTATAGAATAATATGTAAAAGTTTTCACGTGAAAATTTTTATACCCGGGCAAGTGTTTTCACGTGAAAACGCTTGCTCTTTTTATGCAATTATGGTTTAATATAGCTAGGAGGATTTTATGGCAGAAATTGTAGTAGTAGCAAATCAAAAAGGGGGGGTGGGGAAAACCACTACTTCCATTAACTTGGCCTATGCGTTGGCCTATTTAAACCAAGAGGTTTTATTAGTAGATTTTGACCCACAGGGAAACGCCGGTTCCGGCCTGGGTGTGACCGTGCAAGACGGCGAAAAATCCGTCTATCACTTAATTACACAAACCGCTCCCTTTGAGCAAGTGGTACGCCAAACTGCTAACGAGTTTTTGGATGTGCTTCCGGCTTGTAAAGATTTGGCTGGAGCGGAGGTTGAATTGGTAAATGTGCGTGGACGTGAAAACCGTCTTAAAGATGCCTTGGCTCCCCTGCGTGCTATGTATAAGTACATCATTATAGATTGTCCTCCATCTTTAGGGTTGCTAACCTTAAATGCTATGATGGCAGCCGATAGCGTTATTACTCCCGTACAATGTGAATACTATGCTATGGAAGGTTTAGCCCATTTTATGGGTACGGTTAACAAAATTAAACAATTTCTGCATCCTAAATTACAAATGGACGGCGGCGTACTTACAATGTATGATGCCCATTTAAATTTAGCCAAACAAGTGCGCGAAGAAGTAAGCCGTTTTTTTGGTAGTAAAATTTATAAAACACCGATTCCCCGCAACATCCGCTTGGCGGAAGCTCCCAGTTTTGGGCAGTCTATTTTTGACTACGAGCCGGCCTGCCGAGGGGCAGAAGCCTATATTAAATTGGCGGTAGAGTTTTTAACTCGCCGCGGGGCCAAGGTAGAAGATTACCAAGCCATTAAACTGGCGGGCGATACCCCGCTTAATTACGATTTTGGAGGATAATATGGCCAGACAAGCATTAGGGAAAGGACTGGATGCCTTAATTAAACAAACCCAAGAAATTTCTGAATTACCTACGCAAGAAGCTGCTCAGGCGTTACAAAATAATACGTCGGTAAGCGTGCAAAAAATAGAGGTCAGTAAAATTGTACCTAACCGCTACCAACCGCGGCGCGTATTTAATGAGGAAAAACTGCAGGAATTAGCCGCTTCTATTAAGGAACACGGCCTTACGCAGCCCATTGTAGTAGTATATGATGCGGGGCTGGATAAATACGAAATTGTGGTGGGGGAACGGCGTTTCCGTGCTACACAACTGGCTGGACTGGGCGAAATTGATGCGATTGTTCACAAACACTTAACCGACCAAGAGCTTTGCGCCCTGGCACTGATTGAAAACATCCAGCGCGAGGATTTAAACCCGATTGAAACTGCCCTGGGATACCGCAATCTGATGAATAAGTTTTTTATTAAGCAAACAGAGTTGGCCTCTTATTGTGGTAAGTCTAAGGCGGCCATTTCCAATACCTTGCGCTTGTTAGAATTGCCGCAAGAAATTCAGCAAGCGTTGCAGGAAGGAACGCTTAGCGAGGGGCATGGTCGTGCGTTACTCATGGTAACCGACGAGCAAAAAAGAGCAGATTTATTCAAAAAAATCAGTTCGCACCAACTTTCTGTACGCCAAGCGGAAGATGCCGCCCGAATGGCTATGTTCCCAATCAAAAAATCGGTCAAAACAACTAAACCGGTAGAAGTAACTGCTTTTGAAAACGATTTACAGGCTGCTTTGGGTACCAAAGTGGAAGTAAAATACGGCAAAAGTATGAAAAAAGGCCAGCTAGTTATTCACTATCATTCGTTGGATGAGTTGGATAATTTGGCCAGCCGCTTGAAACACAAAATGCTTTAAAAGTTAGATTATGCCCCTACAAGTCTTGGGGCCTGTCAAATGGCGGGGCCTTTAAATTTTGCTTAAAAAATAATGATTTTTTAAAAATGCCCCTATAAGAACCCCCTCTTTTAAAAGAGGGGGAAAAAGTAAGGGGTTTTTGTTATTCAATACCCAGGTATTTGCAGGTGGCGGCGTCGCCACTGCAGCTACGACCGGAGTTATCCAGTATTAACTCAATGTATTTTTCACTACCGCCCGGGATAGTGAAATACCCCGGAAAAGATACTCTTGGATTTGTGGGAGAGGGGTAGTCGCTAAGGACATAAGCACACTGCCCATTGCCGAGATACCCGCTCCAGCGGCCGGAAGGACATTTTTCCAAAAGACAGGCTGAACCAGACCCTCCTTGGCATTTTATTCCTACATCTAACGCTTCTACACTCCAGTTATTCGGGGACTGTAAAATAGCTACTGCCAATGCTTGGCGTAAACTGCCCAAATTACTCCACACCTCAGTTAAGCGGCTTCTTTCCACGGCTTTGGTATATTGCGGCAACGCCACAGCGGCCAATATACCGACGATTAACACCACTACTAACAACTCTATGAGCGTAAACGCCCGATTGTTCTTTGTCATACGATTTCTCCTTTAGGTTAATTTCAACTTACCTGTTAGAGAAACCATAGAAAAACGGCCGGTGCATTGAGCCTCATTCCCAGTCCCAACACGAACAGCCGTGGCCTGCCGTTCATAAAGAACGGCAAACACTGAGCACAAAACAGCCGTCGCCGTTTTGTGCCTAAACACGACTGTTTTTGGAGGGAATGAGGACTTTTGTAAGCACTCCGTTTCTTAAACGGTTCCAAAAACAGATTAAATTGTACCTATAGTATAATAAAAAAACAATCAGTTTTCAAGAACACAAAAAACCGCCCCTTACTTTAAAAAAGGCGGTTTAAATACACCGATATCTTTCGTTATGCGGCCGGTTTAAACTGATCTTTACCTACGCCACACACCGGGCATACCCAGTCTTCTTTTACCGCTTCCCACGCGGTGCCGGCTGCAATACCGTTATCCGGGTCGCCCACGGCGGGGTCATAAACGTAACCACATACTTCACAAACATATTTCACCATAATTTTCTCCTATAAACTACTATGTGTTGCCCCCGCAGGGGTTTTGCCTTTAATAACCGTATGGTAATACGCATAGGTTAAAGGGGTTGCTTCTTTAAAAATAGTACCGTCGGTCACACGGGCAATAAACAAGGTGTGTGAACCCACATCTACTATTTTTTCTACCTGTGCTTCCAGGCAAGAAAGGGTGTGTTCGCGCACAATGGGGCAACCGTTTTTACCTAAGCTAAACGGCACCTTGGCAAATTTGTCATAATTACGCCCAGTGCGAAAGCCAAAATTCCCAATAAATACAAGCGGGGTTTCCTGTTCCAAGGGCATCACGGCCAGTACGCGGCTTTTTACAATTATTTCGTGCGTGAAACTATCTTTACACACACATACAGCTAGCTGCGGTGGGGTTTGCGTTACTTGAAATACGGTGTTTACAATAAGCCCACTTTTATATGTAGCATCCGCGCTGGTTACCACATACAAACCGTAAGAAAGATTGTTTAGGCTTTTGCAAATTGTTACGTCCATTAACGTAATTTCTCCGTTAGTTTTTGGCTTACTAAGCGGCCCAGAGCTTCACATTCGGTCCGTTTGGCATCGTCCGGAACGAAAAGACTTTTAGTGGCCGGGGCTACGATTTCCACGCCCATCTCTTCTAATGTTTTCGTTAAACTATCTATAGGTGCGCCGTTCCAACCGTATGAACCAAACGCGGCCCCGATTAAGTGTTTGGGTTTAAGCCCTTTGATGTAGCAAAGTACATCTGCCATCGCCGGAAAAATTTGACTATTTAACACCGGTGAACCTACTAACAGGGCTCCGGCTTCTAATAATTCGGTAATGACGTCGCTTCGGTGGCAAGCATGCATAGACAGCTGTTTTACTTCTGTCCCTCCCTGACGCAAACCCTCTGCAATAGAAACGGCCATTTTTTCGGTGCTACCCCACATGGTATCATAAACAATTACTGCTTTATTGGTTGGTTTTTGGGCGGCAAACTGGGCGTATAAGTGCACAATTTTGGCCGGATCCTTGCGCCAAATAAAACCGTGGTCGGGCGCAATCATTTTAGGCGCCAACCCCATTTGCTGTACTTGGCCTAAAAAACGGGTTACAATGTCTGAATATGGAAGCACAATGTTGGCATAGTATTTGCGCGCTTCGTGCATCCACACTTTTTCGTCATTTTCATCGTCAAAAAGCTGGGAAGTAGCCAAATGCATGCCAAATACGTCATTGGTAAACAAAATATCTTCTTTTTCTAAATACGCAAGCATGCTGTCCGGCCAGTGCAACATGCGTGCTTCCACAAAAGATAAGGTGTCGCTACCGACGGCAATTTTATCGCCGGTTTTAACTGCCTTAATTTCAAAAGCGGGGTGTAACTGGGCGTTTAAATTTTTAACCCCCATTGCGGAGGCATATATGTGAGAAGGGTGCATATCTTGCACGGCTTGGCATAAAGCCCCCGAATGGTCCATTTCTGCGTGATTGGAAATAATAATTTCTATTTTTTGCGGATCTAACACGCTTTGGATACGGGCTAACATCTGGGGATAAAACTCCTTCTTAACGGTATCTATCAACGTGGGCTTTTCCCCCATAATCAAGTAAGCGTTATAGGTGGTTCCTCGTTGGGTAGCATAACCGTGAAAATCGCGGATGTTCCAGTCAATCGCACCAACCCAATATACATTGGCAGAAATTTGGACAGCTTTCATACACACTCCTTTCCTAATACCCTCGCCGAAGTGGGGGGATTTTTATACATTATATTATTTTTTGCTTTGCCACAAACCGTGCAAATTGCAATATTCACGTGCGGTTACATCTTCTGAACAGCTGGTAAAAGTGGCTTGCGGTTTATCACCCGGTTTTAGATATCGACGTTGCACTTGCCCACAGGTATTGCAAATCAGTTCGATAAATTCAATATAATGTTCCGGCAAGCTGGGGTGCAATACGGCCCCTACGGTTACTTGAAATTTACCGTCTATTTTCTCTATCACAGGTACATGTTTTTCAGCCGCACCATCTGTTTCCCCAGGAACTAAGTGCTTCATCGGTTTTCCACAACACACCAGCTCTCCGGCCCCCGCGTGAACTACCTCTACTAGATTGCCACATACGCTACATTTGTAAATGTCGTTTAATTGCATCATATTTTCCTCTCTATTTTAATTTTACTGCTCTTATTATAGCATAGCTTGTAAATACTAATAGGAGTCTTTTTTTGATTATTTTGCGTAAAAACAACTTTAAAACAGAAAATTTGCCATTTAATGGGTAACCCGGCCATTTTTCTAAAAAACCGCATATAACCGCGTTTTTATGCGTTTAAGCCCTATTCTCTGTTTTTTTCCATTGACCTAAAGGTTGAATAAGTAGTAATATAGAGTAAGCTATTTACAAAGGACTTATTGATTGTGAACCCTTTAGTTTTATCAGAATTAGAACAAACCATCGGAAAAGAAACCTATGAATTATGGTTTAAACCGGTTAATTTTGCGTTAGAAGGCACGGTTTGTACGCTTATCGTACCCAATGAAATATGGGGAAAAACTATTCAAGAACGTTATGAACGATTATTGGTGGATGCATGTTTAAAGCATACAGGCACCGTAATTACCGTTGAATACAGAGTAGAAACTCCAGCTCCTCAGCCAGCCTCTACCTTAACGGTTCCAACTGTTGCCACACAGGCAACTAGTGAACTCCTCTCTTTGTTTAACCCAAATTATACGTTTGATAATTTTATTGAGTCTTCTTCCAACCGTTTTGCTTATAAGGCGGCCCAAGCCGTGGCACACAATTTGGGGGCGCGGGAAAACAATCCGCTGGTAATCTATTCAGCCCCCGGGCTGGGTAAAACCCATTTATTACAAGCCATTGGAAACCAAATTCTGCGTGAAAACCCGCGGGCAAAAGTAAAGTATATGTCCGGTGAGGAATTTGTAAATGAATTTATTGAATCATTACGCCAAAAAACAGATAATAATTTCCGCCAGAAATACCGTTTTTTAGACTGTTTTTTGGTAGATGATATCCAGTTTGTAGTAGGAAAAGAACAAAGTTCTGAAGCTTTCTTTTATACTTTTAATTCTTTATTTGAAAGCGGAAAACAAATTGTTCTTTCTTCAGATCGTTCTCCACAACAATTAGAATGGGATGAAAGGCTTTCTTCACGCTTACTCAGTGGGATTAGTACAGAAATTAAAAGACCTAATGTGGAAGCCCGCACTGCTATTTTACGCCAAAAAAGAGATTCTATGAACTTTATTGTGGGTGATGATGTTATTTCGTTTTTAGCAGAGGGCATCCAAACCAATATCCGCGAACTAGAGGGGGCACTTATCCGTCTGCGTGCATATTGTACCACCCATACCATTACCCCTACCATTCCGATTGCTAAAGAATTACTTAGTGACCTATTAGTAAACGAACAAGATACCTTAGTATCTGTTAATACTATTAAGAAAATCGTGGGAAAGCATTACAATATACGCATGGAAGATTTTAACTCCAAGAAAAAAACCCAATCAATTGCGTGGCCGCGGCAAATTGCTATGTTTTTAACTACAGAACTTACAGATTTATCTCAACCGGAAATTGGCCGGGAATTTAACAGAGACCATAGTACTGTGGTACACGCGCGAGATTTAGTGAAAGATAAAATAAATACAGACCCGTTTTTTGCAGCAGAAATAAACCAAATTATTACAGATATTAAAGCTGTGGAAAAGTCGTAAACAGGATGTGAATAACTAACAAAAAAAAGCAATTTTGTTTTGTGAATGTGTATAGTGTGGATAAAAAGTATTAAAAATACACAGAGGCGGTAGAAAAAGTTGTATTGCGTAATACACAATTTCCACACAATCCACAAGATATATTATGAAGGATGAATATGAAAATAAATATTACTAAAGCAACTCTGTTGGAAGGAATCCAGGTAGTTTCTTCCAGTGTGTCTTCCAGAACTACGTTACCTATTTTGCATAATTTTCTGTTAGAAACGCAAAAAGGTAAACTAAAATTAGTTCGTACGGATATGGAAATGGCTACCGTCCATTTTGTACCGGCCGAAATAGAAGAAGAAGGAAGTATTACAGTTCCGCTTAAAGAATTTACAGATATTATTAAAAACTTAGCAGATGATAAAGAAATTACGCTTCATAGTGATGAAAATAATAAATTTCATATTAAATCCGGAAAAAGTAAATTTTGGGTTATGGGGACGCCTAAATCGGAATATCCGGCTATCCCGGAATTAGACCAAAAAGAAGGAATTGAATTGGACCCGGTTTTACTACAGAAAATGATTGAAAAAACAGTGTTTTCGGCTTCTACACAAGAAACACGCTATATTTTAAATGGGTTATTATGGAGTAATACGGCGGATAGTTTTGAAATTGTAGCTACAGACGGTGGACGTTTGGCAGTAGCTTCCCAGCCGGCTTTACAGACTAAAAATGAATTTAAAATTATCATTCCTACCAAGATTTTAACGGAATTAGGGCGTTTTATTTCACTGGCTAAACCGGATAAAGATACGCGTATTAGTGTGTATGTATCGGTAAATCAAGTAGGTTTTAAAATGAAAGATACTACCTTTATTTCGCGTTTAATTGAGGGAAATTTTCCTAATTATAAGCAGGTTATTCCTACAAAAACTACTATTAAGTTTGAGGTATTTACCAAAGAATTGTTAGCTTCTACCCGTCGGGCTGCATTGTGTGCCGGCGAATTTGGAAGTGTGGTAAAATATACCCTGGAAAATAACCGTGTAACGATTTCTTCTAATTCCCAAAATATGGAATTTACCGACGAAATTCCTGTTTCTTACAATGGGGAATTGTTTGAGGCAAACTTTAAACCACAGTATATTATTGACGTATTAAAAACAGTAGAAGAAGAAAAAGTATCGTTTTCTTTTGTGAATGCTTCTCAGCCGGTGCTTATAGAACCGGTGAAAGATACTGTGTTTAAGTATGTCATTATGCCCATGAGAGCTTAATGAAACACATTCAGGCTAAGAAAGAGTGGCGTTCCAGTCAAGAATTAGCGAATTCATTTCACCCATTAAGTAAGACACTCAATCGGCTTATGGTGTTGGATTATGTGTGGGATAAAGTAGTTGGGAAAAAAGCTGCATTCTGGAATTTACAGTCGGTGCGTAAAGATACATTGTATGTGCAAGTTAAAGTTTCTGTAGCTAAAAATGAATTAATTACTAAACGCGCACAGATGATAAAAGAGCTTAATAAATACTTTGAGAAACCATGGATTAAACAAATTGAAATCATTTGAAAAAATAGGAGTTGTACATGACAACGCAAGATACAATCACCAAACAAAAAGAGTATGATTCTTCTAAAATTACAGTTTTGGAAGGTTTAGAGGCGGTTCGCAGAAGACCGGCTATGTATATTGGTTCCACGGGGTTACCCGGTTTACATCACTTAGTATATGAAGTAGTGGATAACTCCGTAGATGAAATTTTAGCCGGAGGAGCTACCACTATCCGTGTAACAATTAAAGGGGATATGACGTGTTCTGTGCAAGATGACGGCCGCGGTATTCCAGTAGACTTAATGAAAAATGCCAAAGATGCCAAACTGCGTAATAAATCTGCCCTGGAAGTTGTGATGACGGTTCTTCATGCTGGAGGAAAATTTGATTCCGGGGCGTACAAGGTGTCTGGCGGATTACACGGGGTAGGTGTATCTTGTGTGAACGCGTTATCTGAAACCTTAGAAGTAGAAGTACGCCGTGACGGTAAAGTACATCATCAGGTTTATCACCGCGGCAAGGCGGCGGGCCCAGTGGAAGTGATTGATAAAACTAATGAGCATGGAACCAAAGTTACGTTTACGGCAGATAAAGAAATTTTTGGTGAAATTGCTTTCTCGTATGAAACTATAGGAAACCGCCTGCGGGAACTGGCGTTCTTAAACGCTGGGGTAAAAATTATTTATACCGATGAACGCAAAGAAGAAAATCAAACGGTTACTTTTCACTATGAGGGGGGAATTTCCCAGTTTGTAAAATATTTAAACACCAACAAAACGGTTATTAACCCCGAACCTATTTATTTAACAAAAGAAGTAGGAGATAACTATATTTCTTTTGCCATTCAATACAATGAAGGGTACTCCGAAAACGTTTTTTCTTTTGTGAATAACATTCATACCGTAGAAGGGGGAACTCACCTCTCCGGTTTTAGAAGTTCTTTAACCCGCTTAGTGAATGAATATATTAAGGCTAATAATTTAGCTAAACAACATAAAGAGATTTCCGTATCCGGGGATGATATTAAAGAAGGTTTGGCGGCGGTATTGTCTGTTAAAATTCCACATCCGCAATTTGAAGGGCAAACCAAAACTAAACTGGGTAACAGTGAAGTAGAAGGGATTGTCCGTTCTGTGGTAAGTGACACGTTAGCCACATTTTTTGAAGAAAACCCCAAAACAGCCCGTGCTATTTGCGAAAAATGTATGGGGGCAGCCGTTGCACGTGAAGCTGCCCGTAAAGCGCGTGATTTAACCCGCCGTAAAGGTGCTTTAGAAGGGGGGGGGCTACCGGGTAAATTGGCTGATTGCCAAGAACGCGAAGCCACCAAATGCGAGTTGTTCCTGGTGGAAGGAGATTCGGCCGGGGGTTCGGCCAAGCAAGGGCGCGACCGTGTATTCCAAGCTATTTTACCGCTTAGAGGTAAAATTTTAAACGTAGAAAAAGCTCCCTTGGTACGTATTTTATCGTCGGATACAGTGCGTGATTTAATTGCCGCAGTGGGAACAGGGGTAGGTGAAGGAGAAGGCGGATTTGATATTTCTAAATTGCGCTATCATAAAATTATTTTAATGGCAGATGCTGACGTGGACGGCCAACATATTTCCACCCTGCTTCTTACTTTTTTCTACCGCCAATTAAAACCCTTGATTGATGCCGGGCATATTTACTTGGCCCAACCACCGCTATATAAGGTCAAAAAAGGCAAAGTGGAACAATACTTACAAACCGAAGACCAAATGCAGCAATGGCTTATGAAGGAAGGATTGGCCACGGTAACGGTTACCAATGCACAAAAAGAAATTGTTTATACGGCAGACCAAGTGCGTGATTTACTAAAAGTCTTGCGTGATGTAGAAGATATGCTGGCTAAATTGGAAGTTAAAAACATTACCTTGACCGATTTTATGGCTTTCTTAAAAGAAGGGCAAGTGCCGGTATACCGCATTCCGCTTAAGAGCGGCGGTTTTAAGTATTTCTATACTGAACAGGAATACCGCAACTATGAAGATCAGTATGTGGAAGAAAAACGCGAAGAATTACTGGCCGACGGCGTAGATGCTGAAGCAGTAGCCGATACTTCCCTAGTGCCGGAACACCAAAGTTTGTTTGAATTTGGCAAGCTCTTAGCCGGTGAAAAGAAATTAGAAACCTTTGGTTTTAGCTTTGCCCAATATCCGCTTATTGAAAACGAAAAAGAACGCGTAACGCCTCTTTTTAAAGTAAATAACGGCAAAACAGATTCCTTAGTGTATAGCTTGGCAGAGTTGTTAAAAGCCGTGAAAGAAGCGGCTACCGCTGGGGCTACCATTCAGCGCTACAAAGGGTTAGGGGAAATGAACCCTGAACAACTATGGGAAACCACCATGGACCCGGCCAAACGCAAACTTATCCAGGTAAAAATTAACGACGCCACCGATACCGAACAAGCATTTACTATGCTTATGGGCGACCGTGTAGAACCGCGCCGCGATTTTATTTATTCGCACGCGCTAGAAGTAAAGAACTTGGATATTTAGGAACTTTTCTAGGAGATTTTGAACATGAGTGAAGAATTAAATAACCCAACCCAAAACGTACAGGTAAATGTGGATTTATTTGGCAATATTCAAGAGCGTGATATTGCTACCGAAATGCGCTCGTACTATATTGACTATGCTATGAGCGTAATTGTCGGCCGTGCTCTTCCGGATGTGCGCGACGGTTTAAAACCCGTGCACCGCCGTGTACTCTATTCTATGAACGAAATGGGATTAAAATATAACCGCCCATATAAGAAATCGGCCCGTGTGGTGGGGGATGTGTTGGGGAAATACCACCCGCACGGCGATACGGCAGTGTATGATACGCTCGTACGTTTGGCACAAGATTTTTCTATCCGCAAACCTTTGGTGGACGGGCAGGGAAACTTTGGTTCTATTGACGGGGATTCCGCCGCAGCCATGCGTTATACCGAATGTCGCTTGGAAAAAATTTCCGACACGATGTTAGACGATTTGGATAAAGATACCGTCAAAATGATTCCCAACTATGACGGTTCTTTATTAGAACCTTCCGTACTGCCTGCTAAGTTACCGGCACTGCTCGTTAACGGTTCTGCCGGGATTGCCGTAGGGATGGCAACCAATATCCCTACCCATAACCTAGGCGAAGTGTGTGACGGGATTATTGCTTATATCAAAAACCCGGATATTACCACAAAAGAGATGATGAAAATCATCAAAGGGCCGGATTTCCCCACAGGGGCTACCATCCGCGGTACGAAAGCCATTTACGAGTACTTTGAAACTGGTCACGGAAGCGTAAAAGTGCAGGCTGATACGGAAATTGAAGAACGCAAAGGCGGCCGTCAAGCCATTGTGGTAACAGCCATTCCGTACCAAGTAAACAAAACTTCGCTGATTGAAAGCATTGTTGGGTTGGTGCGCGACAAAAAAATAACAGATATTTCTGATATTCGTGATGAGTCGGACCGGCGCGGGATGCGTTTAGTCATTGAAATTAAACGCGACGGAAACGCCCAGGTTGTGTTAAACCACCTCTACAAACACACGCAGTTGCAAACCTCTTTCCCGGTGAATATGCTAGCCATTGTGGACGGGCGCCCGCGGGTATTGTCTCTTAAAGAAGTAATGAAAGCATACGTCAAACACCGCCAAGAAATTGTTACCAACCGCACGAAGTTTGACTTAAATAAAGCCCAAAAGCGCGAACATATTTTAAATGGTTTACTCGTGGCCATTGCCAATATGGACGAAGTAGTAGCCATTATCCGCAACGCCAAAGACCCGACGGAAGCCAAGTTCACCTTGATGAAGCGCTTTACGCTTACTGAAGTACAAGCTCAAGCTATTTTGGATATGCGTTTACACCAGCTTACGCAACTCTCCGCGTTAGCTATTGAAAACGAACGCAAAGACCTCTTAAAACTGATTGCGGATTTACAAGCCATTTTGGCTTCACCGCAGAAAATTTTAGACATCATTGTGGAAGAACTGGCTCAGCTTAAGAAAGATTTTGATGACCCGCGCCGCACCAAAATTGGCCCGGACATGGAAGATTTCTCTATGGAGGATTTCATTGAGAAAGAAGATGTGGTCATCACCATTTCTAACGACGGATATGCCAAACGTATTCCACTTTCCACCTACCGCAGCCAAAACCGCGGCGGGAAAGGCATTATTGGCAGCAAAACCAAAGAGGAAGACTTTATGGAAAACCTCTTTATTACGTCTTCCCACGCTACGATTTTGATGTTCACCAACCGCGGACGTGCGTTCCCCTTACGTGCGTTTGAAATCCCGGAAGGCAACCGCATGTCTAAGGGCAAGGCTTTGGTGAACCTCTTGCAACTAACTGGCGAGGAAAAGGTAACCTCTACCTTAGCTATTGAGGATTTTAATCCTTCGGCCGACAAAGCTGGTGAACAGGCTTACCTTACGCTGTGCACGCGCTTGGGCACCATTAAGCGCGTGGCACTCAAAGAATTTGCCAACATCCGCCGCAGCGGGATTATTGCCATTGGTTTAGACGAAGGGGATGTGCTGATTAGTGCTCAACTTACCTTTGGCAAGAGCGATATTTTAGTAGCTACCCAAAACGGTAAATCCATCCGCTTTGATGAAAACGAAGTACGCGCCATGGGCCGCCAGGCACACGGGGTGCGTGCCATTAGTCTGGAAGACGGAGACATCGTGGTAGGTATGGAACATGCCCCTAACGACGGAGCCCAGCCGGATGTGCTCTCTGTTTGTGAAAACGGCTTTGGCAAACGCACCGAGTTTAGCGAATACAAACGCCAGCACCGTGGCGGTATGGGGGTGATTACCATTAAAACCTCCGCCCGCAACGGAAAAGTGGTGGGTATTAAACTGGTGGACGAAACCAAAGACCTCATGATTATTACCGAAAAAGGCATGACCATTCGTCTGCGCTGCGGGGATATCCGCTCTGTCGGGCGCAACGCGCAAGGGGTTACCTTGGCCAAAATGGAAGAGGGAGATAAAATTGCCCGTATTGCCCCGGTAGTCAAAGCCGAAGAAGAGGAAGAAGCCGAATAGCTAAAAATCCTCTAAAAGAATATGGAACCCCAAAACAGATGTTTTGGGGTTCGTTATTAAGACAGAGATATTTTTTGTTTTCAAACAGTTGTTTAAATTCTCTTTACAATCCCGCCCAAAAATTGGTATAAAAGATGAGGGGGATGAAATCATGCGCAATAATCCGCACATTTTAGAGATTAATACCCGTTCTTGGCTTAAACGTTTGGAGCGTGAGGAAGGCCGCCAGTTTACGCTTGACACCATTCCGGCCCAAAAGCTGGATTTAATCCGTCAGACCGGGTTTGACGCCGTGTGGTTAATGGGCGTGTGGAAACACAGCCCGACGGCAGAAAAAATTGCGCGTTCCAGTGAAGAAATCCAAAATCAAATCCGCCAAGTAAAACCCTATTTTAGAGTAGAAGAAATAGCCGCATCCCCCTATGCCGTTTATGAATACACAGTAGATGAAGCTTTGGGCGGAAACAAGGCCTTACAAACCTTGCGCCGCCAATTAAACGAGCGCGGAATCTTGCTGTTATTAGACTTTGTGGGCAACCACATGGCTATTGATGCCCCCGAAGTTACACAGCGCCCTGATTTGTTTATTAACACCGGTTCCCAAGTGCCGCATGTACACCCGGAGTGGTTTTTTCAAAATAAAAACGGCCAGTATATTGCGTACGGGCGGGATCCTTATTTTGCCCCCTGGACGGATACTGCTCAGCTAAACTATTTCAACCCGGCTACGCGCGATTTTATGGTTAAAAACCTGTTACAAGTGGCCGAACTTTGTGATGGTGTACGCTGTGATATGGCTATGCTTTCCTTAAATAAAGTGACGCGTGACACCTGGTGGGAATTTATTGGTGGTGAGTTACCACGGGAAGAATTTTGGACACAGGCTTTAAACGCCGTGCGTGCGGAGCGACCGGAATTTATTTTTATTGCCGAAGTATATTGGGGCTTAGAGTGGGACATTCAGGAGCTTGGTTTTGACTATACCTACGACAAAGTGCTCTACGACCGCCTGCGTTTTTCGGACGCGGCCGGCATCCGCAGCCACCTGGGGGCTGAGCATTTGTTCCAAATGCGCTCCATTCGTTTTATTTCTAATCACGATGAAGAAGAAAGCTTAAAAGCGTTTGGACGGGAAAAATCGTTGGCGGCCGGCACCATTATCGCCACGTTGCCGGGGGCGAGATTGTTCCATTTGTACCAGCTATTAGGGCGGCCGGCGCGTATGCCCTTGCAATATGTTTATGATGATTTTAAAAAAGATACGGCAGTAGAGGCCTACTACCATAAGCTGTTGGAGGTAGTGTCCGACCCGGCCTTCCACGGCGGACAATGGGCTTTGTTTAATGTGCATCCGGTTTTTGCGGGGGAAAGTTCGTGTCAAAACATTTTAGCTTGGTTATGGAAGCAACGCCATACCGGTAAGTTGGTTTTCATTAACTATAGCGAAAACCCCTCTCAGTGCCGGGTACCGTTTAAAGGGATTACAGAGCTTAAAGTACGCGAGGAGCTGGAAGGAAAAGAGGTCACGCTTACGCCGGAATTGGCTTCGCAAGGCATGGAACTGGTGTTAAAACCTTACGAATGTAAAATTTTTACGTTTAGCATTTAGTTTTATTGGCTTAAAAGTAAGACCCGGGCACAAAAATAAATGCCCGGGTCTTTTTTATTGGTTTAATGCTTTCTTTTTTAGCTTAAAATTTTGCTACAAAAGAAACTTGTTTTTTTTTATAATACTAGAAAGGGCCCCCACGCCTATGAGGAACCCATGAAACCAAATCTGTTTAACGCGCAAGACCAAGTTAAAATTACTTCGCTGGGGTTGGAGTTTGCTTTAACAGAAATAGTCGGGGCTGCCATAGGCTGGTATTTGGATACGAAACTGGGTACGCTTCCCTGGTGTTTACTGGGGGGTGTCTTTCTCGGGTTTGCGTTGGGATTGTACCGCGTAATCCAAGTGGCCCAAGAGCGTAAAAATGGACGTAGCTGAAACTATATCACACCATATTTTAGATCACGACTGGGGAGTAACCCTGGGTGGAATCCGGTTGCCGGTAACTACCCATTCGGTTACCTTGTTGGCGGTGAGTGTAATTTTGGTGGTTGTTTTGTCCTGGGCCGCGCGCAAACACGCTAGCCGGGCCGGGCAATTGGTGCAGGTACTTTTAGAAGAATATGTATCTTTTATCCGCGGCGGAATTGTCCTGCCTAATATGGGAGCCGAAGGCCGCCCGTTATTACCATATTTTTGTACGCTGTTTTTGTTCATTTTAAGTGTCAATTTGGCGGGCATGATCCCGGAGATGAAAACCGCTACGTCTAACATTTCCGTTACCGCTGCATTGGCTCTTTGTTCGGGTGGACTTATTTTGCTAAGCGGCCTAAAATACCACGGATTTATTGGTTTTTTAAAAGGGTTTGTTCCCTCCGGCACGCCGGGGTGGTTGGTACCGCTTATTTTCCCGCTGGAAGTGGTAAGTACGGTTATTAAAGTATGCGTGTTGGCCATCCGTTTGTTTGCCAATATGCTTTCGGGGCACATGGTGCTCATTTGCTTACTGCTAATCATTTTCATCGTAGGTGAAATGAGTAAAGCCGCCGGAGCCGGCGCGTTACTGCCCGCGATGGCCTTGGAAATTTTTATGACGTGTTTGGAGTTATTAGTTGCATTTTTGCAGGCGTATGTATTTACGTTGCTTACGGCTATTTTTGCCGGGGCCGTCATTCATACGCATTAAATTTAAACGGGCTATTGCCCATAAGGAGAGAGGTATGGAACTTGTAGCACTCAAATATATCGCAGCCGGTATCGGTGCGGGACTGGTTGTATTAGGCGCCGGATTCGGGTTAGGTAAAATCGGTGCGGCGGCTTTGGAAGGCGCTGCCCGCCAGCCGGAAGCTGCCGGGGATTTGCGTACCACCATGATTATTATTGCCGCCTTGTTAGAAGGGGCCGCCATGTTAGGATTAGTAATTTGCTTACTAACCATGGTCATGAAATAAAATTATGGAAGATTTATTAAAACCTGACTTTGGCGTACTGGCATTAACGGTTTGTAACTTTTTGCTTTTGGTGTATTTGCTCAAAAAATTTGCGTGGGGGCCGGTTATCGGTGCTTTAGAAAAACGCGAACACCAAATCCAAACAGATAAACAAACTGCTGCCCAAGCACGCCAAACGGCAGAAGAATTAAAGCAAGAGTTAGAGAAACGTTTAGCCCAAATTTCCGAAGAAGCGGCCCAAAAAATGGCGGCGGCTGTTAAAATGGGAGAAGCGCAAAAAGAAGAGCTATTGGCTCAGGCCAAAACACAGGCCCAAGCGCTGCTAACGCAGGCAAAAGAGCAAATTGAAGCGGAAAAAAACCAAGCTTTGTCTGAAGTGCGCGGTGAAATTTCTTCTTTAAGTTTACTGGCGGCCTCGCGCGTGTTAGAAAAACAAGTAAAAGGTAAAGAGGCAGAAGAAATTGTGGCCCATGTGCTGGAGGAAGTGAAACGGCGATGAATGCATCCCAGCGGTTAGTTGCTTGGCGTTATGCCCAAGCATATGACCAATTAAGTACCTCTACAAAGCAGGCTACCCAATATGCGGCCCAGCTAGAAGAGGCATCTACGCTTTTGTCTCCGGTGCAAAGCATTTTGAAAAGTCCGCAAGTGTCTTCCCATCAAAAAAAGGAAGCGGTGCAAGCGGCATTGAAAGAACTCCCACAGGCCGCCGCGTTGATAGGCGCATTACTGGAAGCCAAACGGTATAATTTATGGGAGGAAGTGTGTGCCCAAGTGAATGTTTTGTTGGATGAAAGGGCGCATATTTCCCGGGCACAAGTAGTTTCGGCAGAGCCGCTTACACAGGCCCAACAAGCGGCCACCCAACACGCCCTGGAGGCGCGCTACGGCGGGCGAGTGGAGGCTACCTTTCAAACGGAACCTTCACTTTTAGGCGGGCTTAAAATTAGTTGCCACGGGGAATTATTAGACGGTAGTTTACGCCGCCAGTTGGAAAAATTGCAAACAGAAATTTCAAAATAATAGAGAAACGTTATGGCAATAAGACCTGAAGAAATAACACGTATTATTAAAGAAAAAATAGAGCATTTTGATACCTCGCTAGATATTAGTGAGGTAGGAAGCGTTATTCAAGTGGGAGACGGTATTGCCCGCGTGCACGGTTTAAATAACGTAAAAGCTTCCGAGCTGGTGGATTTTGGACACGGCGTAAAAGGGATGGCTTTAAATTTGGAGTATGATAACGTAGGATGCGTGCTTATGGGGCCGGATCATTTGGTGCACGAAGGGGATACGGTCAAACGCACGGGCCAGGTAATCAGCATTCCGGTGGGTAAAGATGTGATAGGCCGGGTGGTAGATCCGTTGGGCAACGCACTAGACGGTAAAGGGGAAATTAAGGCAGATAAAACCATGCCGTTGGATATTGTGGCCCCCGGGATTATAGACCGCCAACCTGTTAAACAGCCCTTGCAAACGGGTATTAAAGCAATTGATGCGTTGGTTCCGATTGGGAAAGGCCAGCGTGAGTTAATTATTGGCGACCGCCAAACCGGCAAAACTGCCATAGCCATAGATGCTATTATTAACCAAAAAAATATCCCTGAATCGGAACGCTGTATTTGTATTTATGTAGCCATTGGGCAAAAACAAAGCACCGTAGCTCAAGTGGTGCAGACACTGACTGATTTTGGAGCAATGGATTATACCGTAGTAGTTTCCGCTACCGCTTCGGATCCGGCTTCTCTGCTCTATATTGCCCCGTACGCCGGATGTGCAATTGGGGAATACTTTATGTGGCAAGGCAAGGACGTGCTGATTGTGTATGACGACCTTTCTAAACATGCCCAGGCTTATCGCCAAATGTCTTTGTTACTGCGCCGTCCGCCAGGGCGCGAGGCTTACCCGGGGGACGTTTTTTACTTGCACTCGCGCCTCTTAGAACGTGCGTGTAAGCTATCGCAGGAAAATGGCGGCGGGTCTTTGACGGCGTTGCCTATTATTGAAACGCAAGCAAACGACGTGTCTGCCTATATTCCCACCAACGTCATTTCCATTACGGACGGGCAGATTTATTTGGAAAGTAACCTCTTTTTAAGCGGTATTAAGCCTGCTGTCAACGTGGGGCTTTCCGTTTCCCGCGTGGGGGGTAGTGCCCAACGAAAAACCATGCGTGCAGTGGCAGGTACACTTCGTATAGATTTATCCCAGTACCAAGAGTTGGCGGGGTTTGCTCAGTTCGGTTCCGAACTAGATAAAGAATCACAACGTCAAATTGCTCGCGGTAAACGTATGACGGAGCTTTTAAAACAAAACCAATATGCGCCTTTGCAAGTGGGGGAGGAAGTGTTGGTTTTGTATGCGGGAACCCACGGTTATTTGGATGAACTGGAGGTTACGCAGGTGCTTCGTTATGAGCGCGAGTTGTTGGCCTTTGCCCGGGCACAAAAGAAAAACCAGTTGGCCGCTTTAAATACAGCCCCCGGGCTAACGGAAGAAGTAGAAGCGCAAATGCAACAAATTTTAGACGAATTTAAAACGGTTTTTAAACCGGCTTAAGGAGAATGTATGGAAACTAAAAACAGAAAGAAATACTTAGTTACAGGCGGGGCCGGTTTTATCGGCAGTAATATTGCCAAAACGCTGGAGGCCCAAGGGCACGAAGTAACCGTGTTGGATGATTTTCAAAAGAATGGGCATTTTAAAAATTTAATCGGTTTTAAAGGGGATGTAATTACCACAGACTTGTTTAATTATATTCCCAGTGATATGTATTTTGATGCCATTTTCCATGAAGCTGCTATTACCGATACCACCGTCATGGACCAACGGGCCATGATGGAGCAAAACGTAGAAGCTTTTAAAAATTTGTTGGGTTTTGCGGCCGAAAACGGGATTAAAAAAGTAATTTATGCTTCTTCCGCAGCTACTTACGGTAACGGCCCGGTTCCTAACGTGGAAACACAGCCCACTCACCCGGAAAATGTATATGGTTTTTCTAAAGCCATTATGGATAATGTAGCTCGCCAATTTGCAGAAGATAATAATGACATGACCATTATCGGCCTTCGCTATTTTAATGTTTATGGTCCCGGTGAGTATTACAAGGGGAAAATGGCCAGTATGGTGTATCAGTTATATTTACAGATGAAGGAAGGCAAGCGCCCCCGTGTTTTTAAACATGGAGAGCAACAACGTGATTTTGTCTATGTAAAAGATATTGTAAAAATTAACCTGTGTGCCTTGACCAATGGCAAAGAGAACGGCGTTTATAATGCGGCTACGGGCGTTCCGCGGGATTATAACGAAATTATTGCCTGCCTAAATAAAGAAATGGGCACTCATTTAGAACCGGAATATATAGATAATCCGTATCCGTTCTTCCAGCTTAAAACACAGGCAGATATTACTAAATCCAAGGAAAAGCTAGGTTACACGCCGGATTATACCCTAGAAGCTGGTATAGCGGATTATGTAGCTACCCTAAAAGCAGAAAACCGGTAAATTATGCAATCGTTACGGGACATTCGCCAAAATATCAAAGCTATTTCTTCCACGCGGCAGATTATGCAAACGATGAAGATGATTTCCAGCGCGCGCATCCGTAAGGCGCAGCAGGCCATGGAAAATGCACGCCCGTTTGCCCAAAAAATGTTGGAAATGGTGGACGATTTGAAGCAAGATATTTTGGCCATGCCCCAGCCGCAGGACGGCTCAGAAAGTTGGGCCGGGCGCATTTTTATCAACAAGACTGCAAACCCAAATAAAGTGGGGCTGATTGTTATTACCGGGGATAAAGGGCTAACAGGATCTTTTAATGCGGTTATTTTGCGCAGTACTTTGCAGTTTTTGCGCCGCCACCAGGATAAAGAAATTTATCTGTTTGCCATCGGTAAGAAAGGACGCGATTTTTTAAACCGCCTTAAACTTAAAAATTTGCATTTGGTGTATGAAAGTGTGGGGATTTTCCCCAAAGTATCGTACGCACATGCAGATTTATTGGGCACAGAGGTATTAAAAATATTTTTAGAAGAAAAATTATCCTCTGTTACGTTGATTTACAACGATTTTAAGTCTATGGCCAGCCAAAACTTGCGGGAGCAACAGTGGTTGCCGTTTAATTTTAATTTGGTAGAAAAAGATTCCGGCGCGCATGATTTTGAATTTGAACCGGGAATGTTGGAAATTTTCAAAATTTTAGTCCCGCGTTTAATGAAAGCAAACTTATACCGCGTGTTGTTAGAATCGCAGGCGGCAAATTTAGCCGCTACCATGAACGCAATGGATGCCGCCAGCAAAAACGCAGGGGAATTGGTAGCCGCTTTGGGAGTTACGCTCAACAAAGTGCGCCAGGCGAGCATTACTAACGAGATTTTAGATATTGTGAACGGGGCGGAAGCCTTAAACAGTTAAAAGGAAGAACTATGCAAACGGGAAAAGTAATACAGATTATCGGCGCGGCAGTGGATATAGAATTTTCACAAGGCCACTTGCCGGCTATAGAAAACGCTATAGAAATCGAAATGGACCACGGTAAAAAAATTGTGGCGGAAGTCGCCCAACAAATGGGGGACAGTGTGGTACGTTGTGTAGCCTTGGAAAGCACGGACGGACTGGCCCGCGGAGCTCAGGCTACCGATACCGGCGGCCCACTGTCTGTACCCGTAGGGGAACAATGTTTAGGGCGTTTGATGAATGTGTTAGGCGCTCCGCAAGACCACAAGGGAGCAATCTCTGCGGCAATGCATTTGCCTATTCACCGCCCGGCCCCCTCGCTTATTGATCAAAACCCTACGCCGGAATTATTTGAAACAGGGATTAAAGTCATAGACCTGATTGCCCCATATATGAAAGGGGGTAAGGTAGGCTTATTCGGCGGAGCCGGGGTCGGCAAAACGGTTTTGATTATGGAGCTTATTAACAACGTAGCGCGCGAACATCACGGCAGTTCTGTATTTGGTGGTGTAGGGGAAAGAAGCCGCGAAGGGAACGACTTAATGTTGGAGATGAGCGAATCTAAACTAAGCGACGGCAGTACCGTATTGGATAAGACCGTACTCGTTTACGGGCAGATGAATGAGCCGCCCGGCGCGCGTGCCAAAGTCGCCTTAACGGCGCTCACGCAGGCGGAATACTTCCGCGATGTGAAAGGCCAGGATGTACTTTTATTTTTAGATAACATCTTCCGCTTTGTGCTAGCTAATAGTGAAGTATCTGCTTTGTTGGGGCGTATGCCATCTGCCGTAGGGTATCAGCCCACGCTCAATACAGAAATTGGTGCATTACAGGAGCGTATCACTTCTACTAAAAAAGGAGCCATTACCTCCATTCAAGCCGTATATGTACCGGCCGATGACTTAACCGACCCGGGGGTAGCGGCCACCTTTACACACCTGGATTCCACGTCCGTTCTTTCCCGTTCTATTGCCAGTTTGGGCATTTACCCGGCGGTGGACCCGTTGGCGTCTACTTCACGTATTTTAGACCCGCGCATTTTGGGGGAAGAACACTACAACGTAGCTCAAAGTGTGCGCCAAGTACTCCAAAAATATAAAGATTTACAAGATATTATTGCCATTTTGGGGATGGATGAACTGTCTGATGAAGACAAAAAGACCGTGGCCCGTGCGCGGCGTATCCAAAAGTTTTTGTCGCAGCCGTTCTCGGTAGCGGAGCAATTTACGGGGCATCCGGGTAAATACGTCAAACTGGCAGATACCATCAAGGCATTCAAAGGCATTGTAGCGGGCGAATATGACCATATCCCCGAATCTTGTTTCTATATGTGCGGTGGTATAGAGGACGTATTAGCCGCTTATGAAAAAGTAAAGGATAATGACTAATGTCCAAAAAACTTCGTCTAAACCTCATCACTCCCGAAAAGCAACTCATTACTGATAAACCGGTAGATATGGTTATTTTGCCTGCCCTTTTGGGCGAAATGGGCATTTTGCCCGGGCATATTAAAACCATTGTGCAGCTGGGGATGGGGTCTTTGCGTTACAAAGCAGACGGGCAGGAAGAAGAATTTGCCGCCATGGGGGGCTTTGTAGAAGTGCTCAATGACGAAGTAAACGTATTTGCCGAAAGCGCCGCCCTGGCTGGGGAAATTGACGAAGAAAAAGAAAAACAGCGCATAAAAGCCCTCAAAGAGTCTTTATCTAAAAAAGATGCAGATATAGATTTTGAACTGGCAGAAATAGAAATCAAACAAGCGCTTACCCGCATGAAAGTAAAACGCAAAAAACAGGTGTAGTTTTTTGGATAAGTAACGGTTGTGAAATACAAAAAAGGCTCTCTGCATAACGCAAAGAGCCTTTTAAACAATTTTAGTGAACCTTAAAATCTAAAGCCGAATTTAAGCAAAACTTCTGTATAGTGGGTATGCCCTTTGCCAAAAGCGGTTTTAAAGTCATCGCGGGTTTCTATGCGGTAATAGCGGCCTTCCAGCCCGAAAATAACATCCTCGTCAATGTCAAATTCTAAGCCCAACCCTAACATGCCGGCCAGGTCTGTACTGTCATGCGTAACGTGGGAGTTATCCGCATTTTTTTGGCGGGTAAAGATGTGGCCTACCCCAATTCCCATCGGGATATATAAGCGTGTAGAGTGGCGTGGGAAGAAATTCACACGTCCAGCTACTAACCCGGTGGCTACCCCGGTGCGTAAGTAAGAACCGTCCGCACGTTTATCGCCATCGCCATATTGGGCATAGTTGCCGTCCAACCCCAGTGTTACCACGCGGGAAATGTTGCGGTAAAAACCCATCCCGGCAGACCAACCGGTGGTTCCTAAATCAATTTTCTCCCCACCGTGCGTCCAGGCGCTTTGCGGTAAAACCATACCACCGTAGAGTTCTATACGGGTAGTTCCTTCTCTAAGGCCGTAATCATGTACCGGGTAATAGTTTTGTGCAAAAGTGGTTGTAATCGCAAACAACAATGTTCCTGCTAAAAGTATTTTTTTCATACCTCTCCTTGTGCTGTGTAAGATACGTATATTGTAAATTTTTTCAGCTTTTTTTACAACAGGGAGTTAAAATTATATAATGAAAACATGCGTAAGTGGACGTTATGGTTATGTATAGGGCTTGTATTGGGGGCGTGTACTCCTAAAACAGTAATTAGCCCAACCTATGATTTTGGCCAAATTAACAGAATAGGGATTATGGCATTTTCCAGCCCGTGGGCGGATTTAAACGGGGTAGAAAATTTGTTTGCCAAATACCTCATCCGCGACGGTTTTAAAGTGGTGGAACGCGCACAATTGGAAAGTGTTTTAAGTGAGCATCATATTTCTGTTTCTGGCTATTTAGCCCCGCAAACTACGCGCGAGATTGGCCGTATTTTAGGGGTAGATGTGCTTTTAATTGGTGAAATCAGTTCCTACACCCCAGCGCGTACAGAGCTGGCACTTACCTCTTCCAGGCGCAGTGAATCGCACCCGGTTATGCGCCAAGAAGTGATGAAAATGCCCGATGGTACTTTTGTGGGCTATACCCGCCCGGTAGGAACGCAAGTTTCCCAGCAGATGGACGTACGTCCCACCGAATATACCATTAACGCTAAAGTGTCTTTAATTGCCAAATTGGTGGATGTGGAAACGGCAGAAATTATTTGGATAGGGTCCGATTCGCAAGAAAGCTCCCTTGCCTTGGAGGCGGCCGATGCAATGGCCCGGCGGCTTATTAAAAGCTTTTCCAAGGAACTTGCCAAAAGACGGAGGGAAGTATGATCCTTTTTTTATCGCACCAAAGTGCTATTTTGGCCTTTAAAACGTTTTTTGCGTTTGTGAAGGCAATGTTTGTGACCTTGGTGTTAATCGTAATTGTATTGGTGGCGGGGCAAAGTACGGTGGCTCCCGTTAGTTTTAATTTGCTGACCACCTACGCGATGGAGTATGCTGTTTCCCAATTTAAACCGTACCGGCATTTTTTCCCGGAGCCGTATTTACTGGATTTAGATACAAAATAAAGAGGTCTTATGCTAGATATTAAACAAATTATTGCCAACCCCGAAGAAATCAAACGCCGCTTGTCTTTACGCAAAGCGGAACTTGCCACACAAATTGATGAAGTAATTACCAAATACGACGCTTACAAAAAAGTATTGGCCCGCGTGGAAGAATTGCGCGCCAAACGTAACGAGATTTCTAAATCTATCGGTAAAATCAAAAAAGAACAAGGCGATACTGCCGCCCAAGAAGCCATGGCTACGGTGGGTAAAATTAAAGAAGAAATGGCGGTGGCGGAAGCGGCCTTAGAACCTCAAAAAGCAGAAATTGATAATTTGCTATTACGTATTCCCAACCTGCCGAACGAAAAAATCCCGGTGGGAGTTTCGGATGCGGACAACCCGGAAGTGGTGCCTTGTACGATTCCTTTGCCGACGTTTGATTTTAAACCGCTGGACCACCAGGAAATTGGTGAAAAATTAGGGATTTTAGATTTTCAGGCCGCCGCCGCTTTATCCGGTAGCCGGTTTGCCTTGTTTAGAGGGGAAGGGGCCCGGCTGGAACGGGCGATTATTGCCTTTATGCTGGACCGTCACGCCCAGAAAGGTTATACCGAAATTTTACCCCCGGTCATTGTGAATGAAAATATTTTGGTGGGTACGGGGCAATTGCCTAAATTCCGTGAGGATATGTATGAACTAACCGGCGAACCCAAACAATTTTTAATTTCCACCGCTGAAATTCCGCTTACCAACTTAAACCGCACCCGCGTAGTGGCCGAAGCGGAATTGCCCATTAAACTAACGGCTTACTCACCCTGTTTTCGTAAAGAATCGGGCACGTATGGCAAAGACACCCGGGGTCTTATCCGTAACCACCAGTTTGATAAAGTAGAGTTGGTGATGCTTTCTAAGCCTGAAAATTCGTACGAGATGCTGGAGCAAATGGTGTTAGACGCACAGGATATTTTAAAAGCGCTGGAAATTCCGTACCACGTAGTAGAACTATGCAGTGGTGATATTGGTTTTTCATCCGCCAAAACGTATGATATAGAAGTTTGGATGCCCAGCGAAAACCGCTTCCGTGAAATTTCTTCTTGCTCTAACTGTTTGGACTTCCAAGCCCGGCGTATGGGATTGCGTTTTAAAAATGCCCAAGGCAAATTGGAATATGTGCACACCCTAAACGGCAGCGGGCTTGCGGTGGGGCGCACGTTTGCCGCGATTTTGGAAAATTTCCAACAAAAAGACGGCTCTGTAATTATTCCGCAGGCTTTACGCCCTTACTTTGGCAAAGACAAAATTGAGGCTAACTAATGCGTAAAGGGTTGTGTATGGCATTGGCCCTTGTGCTGGGGTGGGGAGGTCTGCTTCCTGCCCGTGCGGAGCTATTTTTGCCACCGGATATTATGGCCCACGCCACGGAAGGGATTAACGGGGTGTATAGTTTGGATTTTGACACCGCCCAAAAGAACATCCAAGCGGTGTTTGAGGCCTCGCCGGACCACCCGTTTGCCCATTTTGGCAACGCCATGATTGCCTGGAGCCGCTACGAGTATGAATTTGAAACCAGCGATGAGCGCCAACGTCAACTGTTTGAAAATACGTTAGATACTTCCATTGACGGCATCAAACGCTGGATTAAACAAAACCCGCAAGACGCCAACGGCTATATGGGCTTGGGGGCTCTGTACGGATTGCGTGCGCTGTTTAATATGCGTAACCGCAATTGGATCACGGCTTACTTTGCCGGGCGTAAGGCTATTAGCAATTTAAATAAATCGCTGGAATTAGATCCTACGTATTATGATGCCTATTTTGGGCTGGGAGTGTATGAGTATTTTGCCGGAACGCTACCCGGTGTCATTCAAGCTTTAGCCCGGTTGGTTGCCATTAAAGGCAATCCGCAGCGTGGAGTTTCGTTTTTGCGTACAGCCCAAGCCAGGGCCCATTTTACCGCCGATAGTGCCCAACTGATTTTAATAGAAATCCAAAATACGCGCAACAGCCCGTTTTATGCTCCGCAGAAATCGCTGGAGTATATCCGCCAGTTGCGGGCCAAATTCCCCAACAATCCGCTGATGCACTATGTGGAAATTATTTGCTTGTATGAAACAAAAAATTACGAACAAGTAGCCGCCCAAGCCAACGATTTTTTAACCCGCATTGGTACAGACCCGTTTTATAAAAACATTTACATTCCCCGCGCTTATACTGCCCTGGGTACCGCCCAAATGGCCCAAGGAAATTTTGAAAAAGCCCGCCAGCTTTTTGAAGAAGGCCATACTAAATTAAAAAGCCAAGCCCCCAGCCGTTGGGGCGTATGGAACGAACTGCGCCTGGGCCAAGTGTATGACGTGCTGGGCGAGCGCGAAAAGGCCATAGCCCAATACAAACACGTGCTTAGTTTTAAAGATAAATGGGGTTTTGACGATTTAGCTAAAAAATGGCTTAAAACCCCTTACCAAGTGCCGCCCGAAGGG
>JAZLAA010000142.1:0-3716 GCA_045612945.1 Elusimicrobiaceae bacterium | reverse complement strand
CCCGCCCAGCCCCGAAACCTACCAAACCACCCGGGCGGACCGTGTATTTAGCCTGACGCTTCTTTTGATTGGTGCGGTACTCGCGGGGATGTTTGTATATTTCTTAATTAACAATAAGCGCGATTCTATTGATCGTTTTATGGAAGATTACCGGGCGCGCAGTGCCGTATGGGCTGAAGATTTTAACCGCCAGTTTGTAACCATTGACGTCAAATACATTGTATTGGGTACAATTAGCATTTTTATGGTCATAGGCTTTATGTTTGGCTGGATGATTGGCGGATTTATGGGAGTTTTTGTATTCTTGGCATTTTTGGCTTTTGGCGGAGTGGTCAGCGTGCGGGTTCCGTCGGCCATTTTGGATAATTTAAAACGTAGCCGTGGTGTCAAAGTTAATAAGCAGCTGATGGATGCGCTGATTTTACTTTCTAACTCTTTGCGCTCGGGTATGGATATTGTGCAAGGTTTTGAAATGGTATCTAAAGATTTACTGCCGCCTATTGCTGATGAATTTGGCCTAGTGGTTAAAAACTACCAATTAGGTACCCCGTTTGAACAGGCTTTAGACGGGATGGTAGCGCGGGTGGACAGCCGCATGCTTTCTTATATTGTGAAGGCGATTATTATTCAGCGTCAGGTCGGTGGTAATTTACCGGTCATTTTTGCGCGTCTGGTGGAAAACATCCGCGAAGAAAGCAAACTGGAAGAAAAACTGCAGGCACTCACCGCGCAACAGCGTATTCAGTCGCTTGTCGTCAGTATCATGCCGTTTGTGATGATGTTTGTAATGTTCTTATTTAACCCCACGCAAATGATTTCCTTTTATACCAGTCCGGTGGGCATGATGATTTTCTTATTTTGTGTGGTGTGGATATTTATCGGTATGCACGTGCTTCGTAAATTGGGGGATATTAAAGTATGAGCAATTTAATAATCATCAGCCTCAATTTGTTGTTGCTAATAGGTGCGGGGGCTGTATTTGTGGGCATCTTCCGTTTGTTTTCTCCGGCGCAGGAGAAGGAGGAAATTGTCGATATTGCCGTACGGCGTTATAAGTCGGCTTCCAGTTTTGCGCGGCTTAATCCGGATGCTAAGCTGCTTGACCGTTTGGCTGTGTTTTGTTTAAATACATTTCATTTGGAAGACAGCTTAGAAGAAATGTATCTGCAACTTGGCAGCCCCGAAAAACCCCAACCGGTAGATATTCTTTACACTAAAATTTTGGTAGCCGTACTATTGCCAGCTGCGTTGATGTTGTTGTTTAAATCCTTTTGGCCGATTTTGTTTATCCCGGCCGGGTTTGTGTTGCCGGACGTGATTATCCGTGGGAAAATTCAAAAACGTCAACAAGAAATTTTAGGTAATTTTTCCACTACGGTAGATTTGGCGGCGCTGATTATTGAGTCTGGTTTGGATTATTTAACTGCGTTTGAAAGAATTATTAAAGTAGCGCGTGAAAAAACTGTTTTAGAGGAAGAATTGGATAAAACCATCGGAGAAATTAAGCTGGGTTATTCCCGGCGTGAGGCCTTAGAGCGTTTTGCAATCCGCACCGGTGTGCAGGAAGTACGTTCTTTGGTAGGTTTAATTATCCAATCGGATGAATTAGGTACCAGTTTAGTGGACTTATTACGTAACTTCTCGGCGGATTTGCGCTCGCGCCGTTTGAACAAGGCGGAAAAATTGGCTGCGCAGGCTTCTACCAAGATGTTATTTCCGTTATTTATTTTCATCTTCCCCACCATTTTTATTTTAATTTTGTCACCTATGTTGGGCGGCTTATTGTCCGGCGGGTTAGGATTTTGAGGAGTAACGATATGAATAAACAGCTATTCGTTGCAATTTTAGTCAGTTTAACGGTGCCAGCAACCGCTTCTACCTTTAACCGCGAGGTTCCCACCCGCCAATACGGCAAAGAAGCGGGTATGCTTTTGGATTTGGGGAAAATTTCGTTGGGTACTCTAAATGACGTAGAAGAAAAGAAACAGTATCTTTCTACTGTCCAGTTAGAAAAACAACGCATCCAAAATTATACGTTGCGGATGGTATATGAAAACGCTTACCAACTCTATAAACAGGGCGACTATCAACGTGCCCAAGAGTTGGCTCAGACTATTTTGAGTATTGACCCTAATTTCAAGCAAGCCCAAACATTGGCTACGCAGGCCAGTCACATGGGGACCTATGGTACTGTGTCTGAGTCGCAAGTATTGGATGCCAAATTTAAAGAAGCCTTAGCTTTGTATGACAGTGGTCGTTTGGTGGAAGCAAACGACAAGTTAAACGAAATTTTAACGATTCGGCCCGGCAATGTGCGTGCCCAATCATGGAAACGCCAAATTGACAGCGAGATTGCCAAAGAATATGCCCGCCGTGGGGACGTAGCTGAAAAGTATGGCAATTACCAAGCAGCTGTAGATGCGTGGTATAATGCCCTCTTAATGCGTAAGGATGACCCTGCTTTGGTGTCTAAAATTTCAGAAGCCGAATCCAAACTGCGCCAACAACAATTACAAGACAATATGAAACAGGCGTTGGAGCTGTATAACCAAGGTAAATATGTGGAAGCCTATGCGGTATTTGAGCGGATTAAAAAAATCCAACCCGGTGATCCGCGCGTAGAAAAATATATGTCCCAGCTTAAAAACGAAATTGCTGGCGGCTATTATACTGCCGGTTGCCAAGCCTATAATGCATACCGTTTCGACCAAGCGGTTTCCTATTGGAATAACGCTAAAAAATGGGGTGCTGATAGTGTGGCTATGGATAAACTGATTAAACAGTCGCGCAATGCAAAAGAACGTTTTATCCGCAATCAGGAATTACGTGCTAAACAAGCCCAGTTAGATGCTGAGCAAGCAAAATTGGCGGCCCAGCAGGCATTGCAAAAGGCCCAGCAAGCAGCTGACGACTTACAGAAGAAAGCTGATGAGCAGGATATTTTAGAAACCATCACTGTAGATAATCAAGTGCCGGGTGCAGCCGTAACGCCAGTCATCCCGGGCGCGTTGCCGGGCACAGTTACCACGACTACTACTACCACTACTACCGGTATGCCGGGCGTATCGGAAGTGGTACCGGGGTTATCTGGTGGTGTAACGCGCGTATCAGCGGAGGCCAGTGCGGCATCGCGCGCTAAATATATTGAAGGATTGGATGCTTTCAACCAAGATGATTTTGAACGTGCCCGCCAAGCGTGGATTGTGGCTAAGCAGTTGGATCCGGGGAATACAGATGCCGAATTGGGGCTACGTAAAGTAGAAGAACTGATGATGATTAAATAGGAGGACGTGTGAAATTAACTTCTAAATGGCTTTTATGGTTTGTATTGGTAACGGTGTATGCAGCCGTTATTGGCGGTTTATTTTATTACAATTTGTTTAAGTTTGTATTTGATACTAAACTGCAAAACGAAATGGTGGAGATGGTGCGTTTCCGGGCACCTCAGTTGGTACAAGGGTTAGCGGCTAAACCTAAGCAAATTTCGTTTAACGAAGCAAACCAAATGAAAGATATTCTGCAAAATGATGCCCGTGTAAAAAATGTCATTTATTTAAATTACGACGGTTCTATCCGCTGGCATGAAAATACCAAGTTTATGGGGATGTCGTACGCGGATTACAACAATGCGGTTGGGTTTGACAGCAATGCTTCCGTTTTAGCCATCCGCAGTGGGTTGCCGCGGGCTATTTTAACAGCCGGAGGGGAAAATTATG
>JAZLAA010000141.1:0-2256 GCA_045612945.1 Elusimicrobiaceae bacterium | reverse complement strand
AAAACCTGTGTTGGGTAGCGGGGTGGGAAATTTTCAAATGGCGTTTGCCCAACACCAGCCGCAGACGTTGCTAAAATATCCGCAATTACGCGGTTTAAAAACCACCACCAATGCTCCGCATAACGAATTGCTTTTCCAGCTGGCCCAAGGCGGCATAGTGGGGCTGGGGCTTTTTCTGTTTATGTTTATGGTGCTGTTTTTGGAAGTAAAAGATTTTGCCGCCCATAAAAAAGAAGGCGATAAAAAACAACTTTTACAAGCTATTTTTTGCGGCATTTTAGGGATGTTGGTGGATAATATGCTTAACATTTCTTTGCATGCGGCGGTACCGGCGTTTATTTTTTGGTGGCTGGTGGGGGCCGAGGCCAGCGGGGTGGGAAAAGAAGAAGGCAAAATCGTGCTTACGGCTAACCCAGGTACCAAGGCGGTGGCACTTACCGTGCTGGCGGTGTGTGTGGCGGTATTTTTGTGGCAGGGCGTGTGGTTTGCCAGCGAGTATGAATCCTTCGTCGGTCAGAAAAAAATTGCGGCTAAAAATTATGAGGGGGCGGTTAAAAATTTATCAGCGGCTCTTACGTTATATCCGGCCAACACGGAGGCGGGGTTTCGCCTGGGGCAGGTATTGCTAAGCCAGCAAAAATATCCGCAGGCATTGGCCGTGTTTGAAAAATCACTGGCGGCGGCTTCGTACTATGAAGAAGTGTATTATCAAGCGGCCGTGGCGGCGTTGGGCGCGCAAGACACCAAAAAAGCGGTGCACTATTTAATGAGCCATTTACGTTTACACCCGTATCACTTGCAAGCGTATAAGATGTTGGTGGCACTGTTGCAAGAAAATGCTATGTACGCGGGCAGTGATGAAATGAATATGCTGGAACAGGGTCTTATGTTGTTTCCGTATGATATGTGGCTGTGGCATGGGGTGGGGGAAATTTACCAAAAACAAGGCAATATCGCCCGTGCCAAAGACAGTTACCAACGCGGTTTACAGGTGGACACCCTAGACCGGGAATTGACGCAAAAATTATCCAAACTTTATACCCCTTCCGAAGAAAAACCGGCACTCTTGGCGCAAGCGCGCTTGTTGCAGGAGTATCAAAGTAAAGCCGGTAAGTTTGATAAGATGTCTGCGTATTACCAGCAAAGATTGCGCGCCAATTTGGAAGCATATGTGGAAAAGTATCCCACCGATGCCAACGGGAAAATTTTATTGGCACGCGTACTTTCGTTGGGTGGCAACGACTTAAAAGCCGCCCAAGAATTAAAACAAGTGTTGCAAGAGCAGCCGGATAATTTGTGGGCCCATTTGGCGCTTTCTTCCCTGTACTATCAGGCGGAAGATTGGGAACGCTCCCGCCAAGCGTTGGAAGATGCCCTGTTTTATTACCCGGATTACGAAATCGCACACAAGCGGTTGGACGTGTTAAATAACTTGCTGAAAAATGCGTGAAATTTTGCTACAATGGGAATGTATTTTTTGCGAAAACGAAAAGGCGGTTTGTAAAAATAAAAAAGAACCTTTACAAATCGTGCGAAATTGCTATAATGGTTGTATCGGCGTGAAGGGACTGTATAAATCGGAGCTTAAGGAATGTGTAAACACATGAGTAAACTAAGTAAAACTTGGACGTATGTGTTGGTTTTGACGGGAGCGTTGCTCACGGCAGGAGTGGCTTGCCACGCTGCCTCTTCAGCAGGTAAACAATTGCAAAAAGGGATAGAAGCCTACGAACGTAATGACAACGATAAAGCATTGGATTATTTTGTAGATGTGCTTATGAACGGGACCAACGAACAAATTGCCCAAGCAAATAAATATATCGACGCTATCCATAACAAAATTGGGGGAATCAATAAACCGGTGGAAGTGGATATTTCCTTCCCGGACCAGCCCAACCAAACGATTGTGGATAAAACGGAAATGGCCGCTTATTTAGTGAATGGAAAAAATGAATGGGAAGGCGACGCCGCAGAAACGGCTCAGCAAGCCATTGATGCGTTAAACAGTGTCCCGCAGACGTTGACGGAACAAATTGAAGCCCGCCAACTGGCCAACTATGTAGACAACCCGAATGCGCCGGTTACGCAAAAACAAGGTGCGGTGTTAGACGGTGCCGCTGTGTTTGGCGAAGCGGATCTGTTGCCGGGTGCTACCGTTCGGCAAGATGCAGAGGCGGTGGCGCAAGAACTCCAACAAGAGGTGGCCGCTTCGGCTCCTGCAACGGCGGCTGTGGAAACAGTTTCGCAAACTTCTGC
>JAZLAA010000140.1:0-6493 GCA_045612945.1 Elusimicrobiaceae bacterium | reverse complement strand
GTGGCTTAACAGTGGTAACGACTGGTTTTACCGCCACTTAATCAAAGGGTCTGAGCGTATGATGGAGTTGGCCACCCGCTTCCCGGACGCGCAAGGGCTCTTACGCCGCGCACTTAACCAGCTTGCGCGGGAACTGGTGCTGATGCAATCTTCGGATTGGGCATTTTTGATGACCACCGGAACGGCCAAAGAGTATTCCACTAAACGCACTAAAGATCATATCAAGCGCTTTAACGAACTCTACGAGCAAATTATCGGTAACCGCATTGACGAAGGGTATGTGTTTAACCTAGAAATGCGAGACTCTATCTTCCAGCAAATAGACTACCGTGTATATTCTTCCGCTGAGAAAGAAAAAGTATTGGCTAAGTATTAACAAATAACAGTCCCCCGGACTACCCCCCGGGGGATTGTTAGGTATAGAGACCCTGGGTTATTCAATACCCAGGTATATGGGCAGACAACGTTCGGCACAGCCGGTTCTCGGATGTCGGCTGTACTAATACGACTATCTTTAAACTTGTTCTATGCTTTTTTAAAAGCTCTACATTATAAATTGTGTCCATAGTACACACCCATAAATTCAACTTGTTTACGCCAAAGGGCCTAAACGGATTTGGGTCTTAGGACCCTCGTATACAGGGATATTTCTTGGTATAGTATAAATATGAGTATGAAAATAAATCATTCTTTAGTTGTGGTAGTTATGATGGCTGTTTGTATAACCCCGGCAGTTGCCCAATGGCCCAATTCTGCTGTGGTAAAGACGGTGACATCCTCCGGTGTGACAGCTGTTAACAAAACGGCACGTATGTTGTCGGTTGGGTTAGCCAATTCAACAGCTAAACAGATGTTAAACGCGCGGGCTAATTACTTGGCAGAGGTGCGTGATGCCGGCCGACTTTATCAACTTATTGAAACCTCATCCAGTTTTGCAGATAAAACTTTCTTACGGCGCGAGATAGAAAACACGATTGTGAATAATACGTTGCGTCAAACCCTTTTAGATCATCTGGAAAAAGGCTACAGCGCTTCTATGCTTCAGGAATTGGCAGATTACTATCATTTATCTCCCAAATATATGCCTGTATTTACGTTTTCGTTGGCACCGGCGGATACATTTGTGATGGGTGTCCTGGATTACTTAAAAAAGCATCCGCACAAACCTAACTGAGCCTTGCGTACGATATTAAAATCCGGGGTTTCCAATGAGCTAAAAGCACAAATTAAATTGATGATAAATCAGGACAAACTTTCCGCGGAAGAGTTGGAAAACGCCAAGGCGTTATTACGCCTGGCCTACCAGCAGTATATGCTTTCGCTAGAGGTAGCCGCGCGCGATCCATCTGTGGTGGAAACGGTAGCTATTTACAAACAAATAGCCAACGAGTTTGAAGTATTTGCCGCCGTCAATGATCGTGCCCCTCTGTGGGAAAATGCAGACGAGCGCCAACTGCATAACCGTATTGAGGCCTTGCTCTATGTACAGCAGGTCAACCATTTTGGGCAGGTAACTCCGTATATTGAAAAATTATTTACGTTGGTAGAGCGTTACCCGTTGCCGCGCATGCCGGAAGAGCAAGCACTCAAGGGAGTAACTGACTTTTTTGAAGAGCACGGGCATTTGCCGCAGTCGGTTCGCCTACGGGATGTTTCCGGCGCACTGCCCAACGAAGCTTTGCTTTACGAAAGCATGGTGTACTGGCAACTTCACAGTAACGCTTTTAATGAAGCGGTTGGAAAGTTAAATTACTACTCCGGTTATCACTATTAATCCACGCAAAACCCCCGGGCTTGCCCCGGGGGTTTTACTGAGTGGACACGAAAAACCGATTATTTGTATTCTAATTTAGTCAGCTTGTACCGGCGTATGCCGCGCGGCAGTTGGGCTTCAAAGGAGTCCCCTTCTTTTTTACCCAACACCCCGTTAGCCAAGGGAGATTTTACAGAAAGCAACCCTTTATCCGGGTTGGCTTCTGCCGGGCCTACTAAGGTATAGGTAAATTCTAAGCCGGCTGTCTCATCTAAAATAGTAACGGTGGCCCCAATGCGGGCTTCGCTCTGATTTACGGCCAAATCATCCGTTATTTGGGCGTTACGCAGGCGGATTTCCAGCTCATCAATACGCATAAGCGTTTGGGATTGCTTCTCTTTGGCGGCATGATATTCCGCATTTTCTTTCAAATCACCCTGGGCAGCTGCTGCGCCGATTTCTTCGGCCAATTGGGATTTAATCTCTTTTAAATTTTTGAGTTCTTCCAACAACTCTTCATATTTTTTGCGGCTTACATAAAATACTTCTTCCATAATTTGCTCCTTGTTTGTGGCAAACTACAGTGTACTATTTATCAAATCGGATTTCAACCATAGCCGCTGGGGTCTTTTCTTGCTATAATAAAAATATGAAATTGTTTTTGCTGTTGGGGTGCTTGGTGTGCGCAGGGGGGGTATCTCTCCATGCTCAGCAAAGCCACGCGCAAATTGCGAGGGCCAATATGCCCGCTGTAGTAGCTGTAAATGTGTTGCGCCCGGCAGGCGGCACATTTACTGGTACAGGTTTTGTGGTCAGCCCGGACGGGTATCTGGTTACCAACTCCCATGTGCTGGATAACGCCCTCTATTTAAACATTACCTTTAGTAATGGTATGGTTTCTGGAGAAGCTGTTCCTGTTTTGCAAGACAAAAAGTTAGACTTGGCAGTTCTTAAAATACAAGCCCAAAACTTGCCCCACGTAACCCTAGGTGATAGCGACACCGTACAACCCGGCCAAGTGATTACGGTAATTGGTAACCCGCGCCGATTGCAAAATACTGTTTCGGCAGGGTTAGTAAGCCAAATCCGTTTGCAAAAAGATGGTACCCTGTGGCACCAAATCAGTGCGCCAATCTCGCCTAGTTCCAGTGGAAGCCCTGTGTTTAACGAGAGGGGGGAGGTGGTTTCGGTGGTGTTTTCCAGCTTAATGGGAGAAGGAAACCAAAATTTAAATTTTTCTATTCCGGTTAACTATGTTAAAGAGCTACTCAAGCAAGCCGGCGCTTCGGTTCCCGTTGCTTCGGCTGATAAGTCTGCACATCCTTTGGTGAGCCATGTGCAAAAGTCGTGGGACATTTGTAAACGGTTGTGGCACCGTTGGTTTGGTGCGGACTCTTCCACGCTTGCAAACCCGCTTTCAAACAGTTAAACTAATAAAGGGGGCGGTTTATGAAAAAGAAAATCATTAAAATAACCTTGTTTTTATTTTGCTTGGTGGCTGTTATCTTTTTCTTGCTCCCTTTCCTAGAAACCGCCACATCGCATCATTCCGCATTAAAGGCGGCAGAGCCTCAAGTGTCTTCGGACAATCCGTTAACGGCTATTGCCAAACGTTTGGCTGCATTGTTTGGACGTGGGGAACACCGTTCACAACCTTTGTCGGCTTCTTCTCCGGAGCAGCCTGCCGGCGAGTTGTTAGCCGGGGAGTATGCGTTGCGTTTTGCCGGAGGAAAGGCAGGAGGTTCGGAAACTGTTGCTCAGACTGCAGATTCCAATCCGGAAACGCTTTCTGACCGTTTTGGCGACGCCGTTATTCAAACGGATACGGGTGAATGGGTACTGGTCCGTCAGACGGCTCCACAGGGGGCCGGGCCGGGGATGCATGAAATTAATGTGCACGAAAACCCATATGACCGTTACCTGCGGCAAGAGCGCGCCCGGCATTTTCAACCGCAAACCCAGGCACAATCTATTCCCGATTCTAAATGGGCCCGGTTTACCCGGCCGATTAAGCGTTTTTTGGGGTTGGAAAGTCCCCAACCTGTGGCTAATAGCCCCCTTTCTTTAGCGCAAATGCAAGACCGGGCGGCTCGCTTGCAGGGAGCTTCGCAAGAGGCGCAAAGTGGGGCTAAAACTTCGTCATTTGGCAACATCCAGCCACCTGTTTTAGATATTTCGCCTTTGGCGTGGGCTAAACTCACTGCGCAGCAGCGTGAGCGGGCTAGTGCTTCCCAATTTTTGCGGATGCTTTCGGGGGAGCAGTCAGCTGATGCGGCGGCTTCTGTGCGGGCCGATGCGGCGTATCCTAACCCTAAAAATGCCAAAGAAGCACAAGAAAAAGAGAATTATCGCCAGCGTTTAAGCGAGGAAAACAAAGCCCTCATTAAAACCCGTTTATTAGAAGCGATGCAGGCCAATGCTGCCGGGCAAGCTGCTGTTGATGAGCTGGAATATATGATGGGATGTGGCAATTCCTCCCTCCCTTCCGAATTTTGTGATCTGGAACATGTAGGCCAAGTACCTGCCGCAGCTTCTGCGCAGGAAATTGCCCAAGAGCAACTACAAAACCGGGCCCTTTTCTTAGAAAAAACAAACTACGTTTTCCCCGGCACGTTACCGTTCACTGTGGTGTTGGGGCCCACCAACCCCGATACGTTGGCTGAGTTGGCAGAAAAATCCCCTGAGGGTGTAAAGCAAGCGGCTAAAATTTACCAATTTTTGTATGCACAACGCGGATGTGACACGCGTCCTTGTTTTTGGGTAGCCAATAATCCCCAGTTGGACCCGCAATTAACGGATGCAGTTTCCATGGCTAATGGCGTGCTTAAAAAGGACCCGCTAGGGGTTTATCCTAAGCAAGAAGAAGCCTACATTGCGCACGAACTGACCCAGTATGATGAAAACACAGACCCTACTACTCTGGAGCAAGTCCGTGAGGAAGCCCATAAACAATTTACCGAGCATGCTGTTCATTACGTGCCCTACTTGGAAGAAGAAATGAAGCAGGTGCAAGACAATGTAATGGCTACGCAGCAAAATCCGTTTACCGCTACGGAAAATGAAGATGCGCCCCCACTTATTTTTGTGGCAAACGCGCACGATGCCCCTGAAGTGGCCCGTGTGGTAGGTAGCCCGCTTATCTTGTATCACCGAGGGTCACTCTCGGAGTCCAAATCTCCTTCCCACGCCGGGCAGGAATTTACGTTGTCCATAGGAGCTAATGTCAAAGAGGGCAAAGATGCTGCGGATGCAATTACTGCCCAAGCAGGGCAAGAAAGCCTCCAAACCCATGTCCGTCAGCAGGGGAATAAGGGGTTGAAGGATTTGATGAATCTGCCGGCCCAATCCGGCAGTAGGGCCGGCAAGCCCCACGCCAAGAGTGGAAAATAAATAGTTTATTTTCTCATGCAAAAGGGGTATAATTTGAAAAGAGAGTTTTACGCGCGTGCGCGCAAGGGAAAATTTATGCTTAAAAAATACAGTATTTGGGGGATCGTGGGATTATGTTTATTGGTGGGGGCTTGCCGCCAACAAATTGCCTACGACCGTAACGACCCGGACCTAAGTTACGAGAAATTTATTAACTCCCACGTATTTGCCGCGTGTGAGAATGTGGGCCAACCCTATGCCCGTTATTCATTAGCTAAGTTATTGGTGCGTCCTTCTAAAAATTCGGATTACTACAAAATTACGTTTACCAACGGCCCCTGCCAAGGACAAACGGTGTGGACAACTGATATAATTTTAAAAACCCAACCAGTAGAGGATGCTTCTTTACTCACCGCCGGTACGGTAGTATTACGTAATTTTGACAACCCTAAAGAACCCTATGACAAAGATTTAACGGATCACTGGAACGTGGGTGTAGTGATGGATACCTCCCGCACCGGCAAAGGAATCGTAGATTTGGGGTTTCCACGAGATAGAAACGACTTTTTCCCCGCCCGGGAAAGTAGTTATATCCACAATGTACGTTATATTGTCCAACCTAAACGGACAGATGTGCGCCATTTTTTATAATTAAAGAGGAGAATCTATGAAAAAACTGCATGTTTACCTGCTCGCGTTGTTATTTGCGGCTTTGCCTGTTGTGGTACAAGCGGACGAGGCTGACCCTATTGCTACTGAAACGATGATCATTGACGTGCCCACTGCTGAGGTATTTGACCGTTATCAGGCTTCTTTCCTCACCCGCGCTTACGATCATGGTACCGTGATGGAAAGTATTGAATTTGGGGTTTACCCGCGCATTAACATTGGGGTTAACTTAGCGGTAGATAATTGGATAGGTTCGGCCCATACTGTAAAAGTATTGGATCCGGATTTCCAAGCCAAGTGGAAACTTTTTGATGGCAGTTTGTATCTGCCGGCTATTGCCATTGGTTACGATGGCCGCCGTTATGGCTATGGTTACGACGAGCACACTCGTCGTTATACCCGTTCCAAACACTACTTGGATGACCGCAAGGGTGGCTATGTAACTCTCACCCGCGAAATCTTTGTTCCCGGATTATCTTTAACAGCGGGAGGAAATTTCTCCGATTTTGACTGGAGTGAACTGCACTGGTTTACGGGCTTGTATTACAAAGTATTACCACAGGTAAATTTACTGACGGAGTGGGATAATATCCGCAATTTCCGCGATTCACGTCTCAACATGGGAGCCCGGTTTTATTTACACCCGTCTTTGGCCATGGATGTGGCGTTTCGCCGTATTGGTCGCGGAGATGAAAGCGAGCG